>JACFNY010000536.1:540-1235 GCA_019454625.1 Sphingomonadaceae bacterium | reverse complement strand
CATCGCGCGCATCCTCGACGCGCGCGCGGCGCTGGACCTCTGCCCGATGGGGGCGGCGGCAATCACCACCACGGGCTTTCCGATCAACCGCAAGATCGTCGCGGAACTCCTTGGTTTCGTTGAGCCGAAGCGGAATTCCTACGGCTGCATCGCTTCCGTGGACTACATCACCGGGCTCTACTCGGCTTTGAAGCTCCCGTTCCTGCATCTCGGCCGCCTGATCCAGGATTTCCAGTTCTGGACCGCGTTCGAGGTCGGGCAACTGCATGTGCCGGGAAGCCTCGTGCAGATCTCCTCGATCATGCCGCAAAAGCGCAACCCGGTGCCGATCGAGCATCTGCGCCACCTTGCCAGCGTCACCTGCGGCCATGCCGACACCATCGTCGACACGATGCACAACACCCCCTTCACCGACATGAACGACAGCGAGGGCGAGGTGCAGCAGGCCGGGCACGCGGCCTTCGCGTCGGGCAGCCGGGTGGCGCGGCTGCTGGCGGCGCTGGTCGGGGCGGTCTCGGTCGATGCCGGCCGGGTCCGCGCCACCACGGACGCCGCCTGCATCACCATAACCGAGCTTGCCGACACATTGGTGCGCCACGAGCGGCTTTCGTTCCGCGAGGCGCACCACATCGCCGCCGCGACCGCGCGGGCGGTGATCGCGGCGGGGCAACCTCTCGGGCAGGGGTTCGCCGCCT
>JACFNY010000536.1:0-530 GCA_019454625.1 Sphingomonadaceae bacterium | reverse complement strand
GAGGCGGTCTCGCCCGAGGCTTTCGTCGCCCGCCGCGACCGCTTCGGCGGCCCGGCACCCTCGGCGCTTTCGGACGCCTTCGCCGCCTATGACGCCACGCTCGCCGGCCTCGTCCGGCGCCACGCCGCCGGACCCGCGCGCATCGCTGCCGCCGACCGCGCCCGCGCCGCCGCCTTCTCGAAACTCATGGAGGTCTGATGGCCACCGTCTCGCTCTCGAAGCTGACCAAGCGCTACGGCAAGGTCGAGGTTCTCCACGGCATCGACCTCGAGATCGCGGATGGCGAGTTCGTCGTCCTCGTCGGGCCGTCCGGTTGCGGCAAGTCCACCACGCTCAGGATGATCGCGGGGCTCGAGGATGTGAGCGACGGCACCGTCGCCATCGGCGGCAAGGTGGTCAACCGGGTCGAGCCGAAGGACCGCGACATCGCGATGGTGTTCCAGAACTACGCGATCTATCCGCACATGTCGGTGCGCCGGAACATCGGCTTCGGGCTGAAGACCTCGCGGCTTTCGTCGGCCGAAAAGACC
>JACFNY010000535.1 GCA_019454625.1 Sphingomonadaceae bacterium | reverse complement strand
GCCGGATGCCGGTCAGCCCGGCGCAGACGGCGAGCACGGTGATGAGGTTGGGCACCACCATGCGCATGGGAATCTCGCGCAGGCGGGCGGCGCGGCGCGCCTTCTCGGCTTTCGGGGGCGCGACCTTCGCCATCGGCCTCAGGAAACCCGGACCAGCGGCGAGGCCGCGTCGACGCCGTATTCGGCCAGCACGGTTTCGCCGGCGACCGCCGTCTGGCCGACGGCGACCTTCACGGCCGCGCCCTTCGGCAGATAGACGTCGACGCGCGAGCCGAAGCGGATCAGGCCGAAGCGCTCGCCGGCGGCGAGGTCAGCTCCCGGATCGGTCCAGCACAGGATGCGCCGGGCGACGAGGCCGGCCACCTGCACCACGCCCATGCGCCCGTTCGGGCTTTCGATGACGAGGCCGTTGCGCTCGTTCTCGGTGCTCGCCTTGTCCAGCTCGGCGTTGAGGAACTTGCCGGGGCGATGCTCGACCACCGAGACGCGGCCACGCGCCGGGGCGCGGTTCACGTGGCAGGAGAACACGTTCATGAACACGCACACGCGCACCATCTCCTCGACGCCGAGGCCGAGCTCGCGCGGCGGCACCGCCGGCCCGACCGAGGAGACGACCCCGTCGGCGGGGCTGATGACGAGCCGGTCGTCGATCGGCGTCACGCGCTCGGGATCGCGGAAGAAATAGGCGCACCAGGCGGTGAGAATCAGGCCGATCCAGAACAGGCTGGTCGAGAACAGCCCGAGCAGGATGGTGGCGCCGGCGAAGGCGGCGATGAACGGCCAGCCCTCGCGGTGGACCGGCACGAATGTGTTCCTGATCGTATCGACAAGGCTCATGCGGCTCTGCGCTCCCGCTTTTTTTGAAGTCAGCCTGATACCCCATCGCCGGTTGGGCCGCAACGCGCGATTGGCCGCGCCGTTCACGCCGCGCCGGCACGAAGCCGCCGCGGGAGAGGCTCGGGCGCTGCCCGCAACCCGCTACGAGCGCGCGCCGATCCCGCGTTAAACCCCTTGTTATGGATCGCGTGCTATAGCCGGGCTGCCGGAGGAAATGGATGACTTCCCAGTTCGTCATAGCGATGCTCAACCCGACCATCGGGATGCTGTTCGCCTCGGCCTTCTTCCTGCTGTGGATGAACCAGCGCGGCCAGGCCTACATCCTGATGATCGCGGCGAGCTACGTGACGTCGTCCGTCGGCTTCCTGATCCAGGACGTCGGCCCGGATTTCGCCAACG
>JACFNY010000534.1 GCA_019454625.1 Sphingomonadaceae bacterium | reverse complement strand
CCATGATCTCGGACGAGAAGGAGGTGATCTACAGCTTTCTAAGCCAGGGCAAGATCGAGATGGCGGACGAGGCGCTCGACGATATCTGGGATATCGGCCCGCGTGCCACCCCGGTCAAGATCGCGCCCATCACGTGGCACGAGAACCCCCACGACAAATACTGGCGATTCATCTTCTACGGTCTACGCCCGCTCTCGAACCTGCTGCGCGCGTATTACACGACCGGCAAGGTCGCGTACCGCGACAAGATCCTCGAGGTGCTCCGCAGCTACAACGCCTTCGAGGTGGCGCGCGGCGACCGCGAGCACGCGTACCTCGACGACCCGCACACGGCGGCCTTCCGCGCCATGGTGCTCGTCAACATCCACGGGAAGTTCTCGCGCACGAATGACCTCCCCGCCGACGTCGCCGCGGGGCTCCGCGCCTCGATCGAGAAGCTGGGCTTCTTCCTGGAAGATGAGAGACACTTCGAGGACGGCCAGAATCACGGCTTCAACGAGGCCGCCGCGCTCCTGACCATCGCGGTGAATTTCCCGGAGATGCGCGAGGCGTCCGCCTGGCAGGCGCTCGCGCTCGAGCGCCTAGAGCGTCTGATGGTGAGCACCGTCGATGATGACGGCGTCGAGGTCGAGAACTCGCCCTTTTACCACTTCTATGTCCTCACGTTCGTGCTCCAGGACTCAAAGTGGATGGATCGCTTCGGAGTCCCCAAGCCTCCCGGATTCGACGCTCAGGTGGCGCGCATGTTCGACTACGCGACGTACGGGGTCCAGCCTGACGGGCTCGTCCCGCTCCTCGGCGCGAGCGTCAAGTACAACGCCTCCAAGGCGGCGCCCGAGGTCTACTCAGCGGGCGCCCTCCTGTCGGCCGACGACGAGTTCGGGCTCATCCCTGCCTTCAACTTCGTGCGCTCGCTCGGCAAAGGCGGTGTCGCACCGACGGTCCGGAACAAGCGGTTCGACGTATCCGGACAAGGGTTCATGCGGTCTGGGTTTAGTTCGGGCGCCGAGTTCAAGAATGATACGTACGTAACGTTCAACGTCGGCAACCACCGAAACAATCACAATCACGCGGACGCGCTCGGCATCACGCTGTACACGAGAGGCAAATCGCTCCTGCCGGACTCAGGGTTGTTCGAGTACGGCTCGATCAAGGCGCCAGAGCCGTTTCCGGTCTATTTCCGGAGCACGCGAGCCCACAACACCGTCGTCGTCGACGGTCAGGACCAGAACCGGAAGCCGG
>JACFNY010000533.1 GCA_019454625.1 Sphingomonadaceae bacterium | reverse complement strand
AGGCCGCCGCAGAGGCGGCAGTGGCCGAGCGCGACGCCGCGCCCTGCCCGCGACTTGCCGGGGTGCCGCTGGATACCGGACGCGGGGTCTTCATCGCGCTGCAGGGCGACGGCCGGACCTATCACCCCTACCCGGGGGAGGGGTTTCTCTGCGGATACGGCACGATCCACACGTCGGAGTTCACCGGCGAACATCTTGCGCCGGACGGCAGCGGCTACCGGGGATACTGGCTGGACGATGCGGGCAAGGTCTCGGCAATCGTGACCTATACGTTCGAGAGCGAGGAGACGGATGCGAAAGGCATCCGGTGGAAGACCGGAACCTGGCTGAACCCGGGGAACGGGCAGAGCGGGTGGTTCCGGGCGACCGAGTTCCCCTGAGCGACGTTCCGGCAAGCGCGGGAGGCGCCGGCCGTGCCTTTCCGCACGAGCGCCCTGCTAGAGCGACAGTTTCAATGCCACCGCGCGGCTGGGGGAGGTGCCGCTTTCGCCGGGCATCGACACATAGGGCGCGGTTTCCTCGACGAGCATCAGGCGACCGTCGGTCTCGAGTTCCTGGATCCGCGCCGAAAAGCCCGCGTTCCAGACGGCATCCTTCACCGTCAGCACCATGATGCCTCCGGCGCGCGTGATGCGCAGGAGTTCCGGCAGCGCCTCGGCGCCGACATGGCCGGTGGTGAAGACCCCCGCCGAGATCACCCCGGCGAACCTGCCGTCGTGGAAGGCGAGCGGCCCGCCCAGCCGTGCGCGGTGCAGGGCGGCATAGACGCCCTTGCGCGCAGCCACCGCAAGCATCCCCTCGGAAAGGTCGAGCCCCTCGGCCCGCGGATAGCCGGCAATGCCCAGCCATTCGCCGATCAGCCCGGTGCCGCAGCCCGCGTCGAGCACCGGCGCCGCTCCGCGCTTGAGGTGACGGGCGAGAAGCGCCAGCGCGATGGCCGGGTGCCGGTAGCCGGCCATCGCCATCTCGGTGTCGTAGCGGCTGGCCCAGGCATCGTAGTGACGCGCGACCTCGTCGGGGGATTTCGCCGCATAGACCGCGCCAAGATGCCCCTCGTGCCGGTCCGCGTCGCTGGTCTGGTGCATCGCCGGTCTCGCTCCCGCTGTTGATCCGCCGTCCGTCGATGAACGACATTACGCCGGCGCCGCGGGCGGCGGAACCGGGCGGCGCGAAAAAAATGTGTTGACCGGATCGGCCCCGGCCCGGTCCGAACCGCTGCCGCTGCCGCTGCCGCTGCCGCTG
>JACFNY010000532.1 GCA_019454625.1 Sphingomonadaceae bacterium | reverse complement strand
ATCGCCACCAGCGACGACAGGATCAGCAGCACCATTACGAAGCGCTCGACGCGCGGCCGCGCCCTGAACTTCGGACGCACGCGCAGCCACGCGAAGCCGCCGCCGGAAAGCGCGAGCAGCGCCGCGATCCCTGCGATCACCAGCGACCACTGCGTCCTGATCGCGCGGTAGACCGGCACCGCCGCGTCGGCGGCCGGGTTGAACGCCCCTGCAAGCTGACCCGAGACGACGCCGCGCACCTCGGCGAGGAACGCCTGCCGGTCGAGCGTCGTCTCCGGGCGGCTTTCGACCGGCAGCGACGCGATGGTCCGGTCCGCGACGATGTTGTCCCCGACGACCGACCACGCCAGCACGAGGATCAGCGCGGGCACCAGCGCCCAGAGCGCGACGTACCAGCCGTGATGGGAGGGGCGCGAATGCACGGAGGCGATGCGGTCCGCGGCGTTCGCGAACGAACGACCGCCCGCGAAGGCGACGGCGCGCGCGCGGGCGGCGAGAAACGCCGCGGCGGCGAGGCCGAGCAGGGCAAGGATCAGGGCAGCTGCTGACATGATCGAACGGCGCATCTTGCCGACGCTTCGGCACGCACGCCTTCATCCTTTCCCGTTGATACGCTCGTTGCCGCATCCTTGCGGCGGATTGATTCGCCCGGTTCCACGTTCCGGGCGCTTGTGTGGTGTCATGTTTTCAGATTTGTGACACCGATGCGGGCAAAGTGACGCTGACGGTGGTGCCGACCCCCTGCTCGCTGCTGATTTCCAGCGTTCCGCGATGCCGCTCGACGATGTGCTTGACGATGGCGAGGCCGAGGCCGGTGCCGCCGAGGCGGCGCGAGCGGCCCGTGTCGATGCGATAGAATCGCTCGGTGAGGCGCGGGATGTGCTCGGCGGCGATGCCGTCGCCGACATCGGCGATGGAGATTCGCACCACCTCCCCTTGCAAGGCCTTCGCCCGCTCGGCGGAGACCGTGATCGGCGTGCCCGGGCGGCCGTACTTGATGGCGTTGGTCATCAGGTTGTGGAGCACCTGGAGCACCTGGTCCTTGTCGGCGATCACCGGCGGCAGGTCGGGCGCGATGTCGAGCACGAGCTGGCGCTTGTCCGCCTCCAGCGCGACCGCGGTCGTGGTCGCGACGTTCTCGAACAGCGGCGCGAGGTCGATGATCTCGCGCGGGCGGATGTTCTTGTCGAGCTCGATGCGCGAGAGCGAGAGCAGGTCGTCGACCAGACGCGCCATGCGCAG
>JACFNY010000531.1 GCA_019454625.1 Sphingomonadaceae bacterium | reverse complement strand
CGCGATCCTGATAGCCGGACCGACCGCCAGCGGCAAGTCGGCGCTGGCGCTCGACCTCGCCCGGCAGGCGGGCGGCGTCATCGTCAATGCCGATTCGATGCAGGTCTATGCGGCCCTGCGCGTGCTGACCGCGCGCCCGGGCGCGGCCGAGGAAGCGCAGATCGCCCATCTGCTCTACGGCCATGTCGATCCGGGGACGAGCTATTCGACCGGCCGCTACGTCCGCGATGCCGCGGGCCTTGCTGCCGATGGGGCAGCCGATGGAACCCTTGCCGGCCGGCCGGCGATTTTCGTCGGCGGAACAGGGCTTTATTTCCGCGCCTTGATTCAGGGCCTGTCGGACATGCCTCACGTGCCGGATGAAGTGCGCGCGAAATGGCGCGCGGCGGCGGCGGCCGAAGGCGCGGCCGCCCTCCACCGCCTGCTCGGCGAGCGCGATCCGGCGGCGGCGGCCGCCCTCCATCCGGCGGACGCGCAGCGCATCGTGCGGGCGCTGGAGGTGCTGGAGGCGTCCGGCAGGCCGATCTCCCACTGGCAGAAGGCGTCGGGGCAGCCGGTTGTCGACATGGCGAGCGCGCGGCTTTTCGTGGTCGAGCCGGACAGGGAGGAGCTGGCGCGCCGGATTTCGCGCCGCTTCGACGCCATGCTGGACGCGGGCGCGCTCGAGGAGGCGCGGGCGCTCGGGCGCCGCTGCCTCGACCCGGCGCTGCCGGCGATGAAGGCGATCGGCGTGCGCGAGCTTCTCGCCGCGGAGAGGGGCGCAGTCCCGTTCTATGTGGGGGTGGTGGGGACGACGACCGCGACCCGGCAGTACGCCAAGCGGCAGATGACGTGGTTCCGCAACCAGTTCGGCCCCGAATGGCGGCGCATCGCCATGGGCGAGGCCGTCAGCCTCGGCTGAGGCTTTGCCTCACTCGTAGAGCCGGCGCAGCGTGTCGTCGTCGCGGAAGCTGCGGCGGAACCGCTCCTCCGGCTGCGGCGCGCGCTTTTCCGGCGGCACCGGCGGCAAGGGTGGCGGGGATGACGCCAGCGAAGGCGGCGGATCGCCGGCCTGAAGCAGACGTTCGATCGGCAGGCCGAGGCCCGGCGGCGCCGCGAAGCCGGAGCCGGCGGCGCCGCGCAGATTGGCCACCAGCGTCTGGATGTCGATTTCCGTATCGTCGGCGATCCGTTCGCTCTCCTGCCGGCGGCGCGAGCCGGGCAGCAGCGACGGCGCCAGATGCTCGAACTTCATCCGCATCGT
>JACFNY010000530.1 GCA_019454625.1 Sphingomonadaceae bacterium | reverse complement strand
CAGAATTTTTCCCGGCCCGTGACTTTTGCTACTTTTGGTCAGTCAAAAGTAGAAAGCCCTTCCACCATTCTTACCAGCTAGGCTCAGAACTTCCCCTTCAGCCGCTAACGGGCCACGCCCGCTGGAATTCGAAGTGGCAGCCCATTGCTAATACCGTCAGCCGCGCTTCAAGTGCCTATGGCAACTTCGTCGCTACGTCGAAAACGACACTACGTGTCCCCGGCCCGGCGGACTGTGTCCGCTGACAATCGAGCAAGCCACGCGTGCAGGAATCCGAAGTAGCGATGACGCATAGAAGGAAGCGGCAGCCTTGCCCCTGCCCCCTCAAAGCCCCGCCAGCTTCGCAAACCCGTCCAGCACAGGCAGCACGACGTCCGCCCCGCCCGTGGGCGTCGTGAACACTATCCTTTCGACGCCGGCTTCGGCCAGCGTATCGACGTCCTCCCGCGAAGGACCCGGCAGCGTCATGTACGTAACCGTCAGCTCGTCGGGGTCCCTCCCGGCGTGCCCCGCCGCGTCCCTGAGCGCTATTACCAGCCGCCCCATGTCGTCCGGCGGGATCGCGATCGGAACCCACCCGTCGCAGAACTCGACCACACGGTCGAACGTGCGCGGCCCGAACCCGCCCATGTATATGGGAGGATGCGGCTTCTGCACGGGCTTGGGATAGGAGAGTATCCTGTCGAAATCGACGTACTCGCCGTGGAACTCGGCCTCGTCGCTGGCCCAGATCTCCTTCATGGCGAGTATCCGCTCGCGCAGTATCTGCCAGCGCTTCTTGAAATACGTCCCGTGGTTCGACATCTCCTCGGCGTTCCATCCGCCCCCTATGCCGAATATGAACCGCCCTCCCGAAAGGGCGTCGAGGCTCGCGACCTGTTTCGCCGCCGTAATCGGGTCGTGCTCGACCATGAGGCATATGCCCGACGCGATGCGGAGCCGCGTCGTCGCCATGGCTGCGGCGGTGAGCGCGACGAACAGGTCGTACGTGTGCCAGTACTGCTTCGGCAGCTCCCCTCCCCCGGGGAACGGGCTCGTGCGCCTGACGGGGAGGTGCGTGTGCTCGGGGAACCATATCGATTCGAAGCCGCGCTCCTCCACCTCGCGCGCGAGCTCCGAGGGGTGCATGGCGTAATCGGTCGCGAATATCGAAATGCCGAATTTCATTTGGAGCCTCCGGTGGATTCAGAGCTTAGATACTTATCTATTTTACCGTGGAACACGTACTGATGTCACGGTGTTCC
>JACFNY010000529.1 GCA_019454625.1 Sphingomonadaceae bacterium | reverse complement strand
ACATCGCGCAGTGCTCAGAGGTCCTGGCTGTTCCGTTGAAGCGGGAGCCCACCTCCGCGCCGTGCTACCTCGAGCCCGAGGAGGTCGAGGCCATCCTCGCCCAGCCCAACCGATCGACACTCGAAGGGCTGCGCGACCATGTACTGCTCTCGTTCCTCTATAACAGTGGCGCGCGAATCCAAGAGGCGCTTGACCTCTGTCCCGAAGCAATCCGGTTCGATGCACCGAACTTCGTGCGTCTTTACGGCAAGGGGCGCAAGGAACGCATCTGCCCGCTCTGGCCAGAAACCGTGGCATTGCTCAGGAAGCTACTGGAGCGACAGCCGCGTGCGCCCGATGAGCGGATCTTCGTCAATCGATACGGTGAACCGCTAGGGGCGTCAGGGGTGCGGTTCAAGCTCAACGCCTACGTGGAACAAGCCGCGAAATCGACGCTGACCCTCCAGTCAAAACACGTTACGCCTCACAGCTTCCGGCACGCGACCGCCGTCCACCTCGTTGCCGCCGGGGTCGATATCACCGTCATCCGCAGTTGGCTCGGGCACGTCAGTCTCGATACGACCAATCACTATGCTCAGGCCAATCTGGAGACCAAACGAAAGGCGCTGGAACAGGTTGGCGCCCCGGCGGCGAGCAACGTGCCACCTTCGTGGAAGCGAGATGCCAATCTGATGGGATGGCTCGACACCCTATAGAATAATGTGAAGGACGTGGCGAAATGTTCCGCAGCTTTGCAGGACTACGCCGCGTTCCTCCGCATTACCGCTTCCTCGCGATAAGCCATCATCCACAACAATCTCGATGCGGCGATGCAGGCCGCCAACATCACCGGCGAACATGGCACGCTGAACCGGCAGGCGAAGTCGGCGGCGCGCTCCGCCTTCGAATCTACCAAGCAGCGCTTCTTTGGCCATCTGCTGACCTCGATGAAGACGCCGACGCTGATCCGCTCGATCGAGCGCGATCTCGAACAGGGTCACGCCGCGGTCATCCAGATCGTCTCGACCGGCGAGGCGCTGATGGAACGGCGCCTTGCGGAAATTCCGACCGAGGAATGGAACGACGTCCGCGTCGATATCACACCTCGCGAATATGTTCTGTCGTATCTGCAGCACAGCTTCCCGGTGCAGCTCTACGAGCCCTTCACCGACAGCGAGGGCAATCTCTCCTCCCGGCCGGTTTTCCGTGACGGCCAGCCGGTCGAAAGCCGCGAGGCCGTCGCTCGCCGCGACCGCCTGATCGAG
>JACFNY010000528.1 GCA_019454625.1 Sphingomonadaceae bacterium | reverse complement strand
CCAGCACCACCGTGTCGAGATAGACGTGCGGGTTCAGGAAGGTGAAGGCGAGGCAAGCCGCGACCGCCGCCTTCAGATCGCCCGCGCCGGCATGCGCCGCAGTGAGCGCCTGCGGCTTCCACGCCCGGCGAAACGCGACGAACGCGTAGGAGAACAGGAACAGCGCGCCGCCGAGCGAAACCGCCGCGATCAGCGTCGGCGAGGACGCGACCAGCGTGCCGAGGCCGGCGACGCCGGCCGCGATCAGCACCGCGTCGGACAGCGCGCAGATCAGGCTCAGCACGAAGACGTGCCGGCGCAGCAGTCCCTGCCGCAGCAGGAAGGCGTTCTGCGCGCCGATGGCGACGATCAGCGACAGGCCGAGGAAGAAGCCGGAAAGGAAGGGCGCCGCGTTCTGCATCGCGCCTCCCCTGCCCGAAGCGGACGCCGCGCGCAATGGGCCAGCGGCGGAAGCCGCTCAGAACAGGCTGAGCTGGTCGGTCTTCGGCTTTGCCGGCGCGTCGGCCTGGAGCCCGGCCGGCTCCACCCGCTCCTGGAGCTCGGGGCCGGCATTCGCCACCTTGTTGACCCTGTCGGAAACGGGGATCGCCTCGAAGAAATCGTCGTCGACAGGGCGGACGATGTCGGCGACTTCGCGCGGCTCGTGGCCGACGCAATCGAGCCAGCGGGCGAAATCCTGCCGTTGCACCACCACCGGCATGCGGTGGTGGATATGGCGAATGGCGGCGTTGGCGGCGCAGGTCAGGATGGCGGCGGTGTCGATCTCCGAGCCGCCGGGCTCGATATAGGTTTCCATCAGGCCGCCGAAGGCGATCACGCCGCCATTGCGCGGCCGTACCCAGTAAGGCCGGGCGTCCTTGCGGCCGGTTCCCTTCCATTCGTAGAAGCCGGAAGCCGGCAGCAGCACCCGTCGATGGCGCATCGCCGCCTTGAACGAGGCCTTCGCGGCCGCCGTCTCGGCGCGGGCGTTGATCAACAGCGGAAACTGCACCGTATCCTTCACCCAGGACGGGATGAAGCCCCAGCGCGCCAGCATCGCCTGCCGCTCCGGCAGGTTGGAGCCGGGGTCGCGGCGGGGGCCGGCGGCCACGACGAGAACCGGCTGGGTCGGCGCGATGTTGTAGCGGGGCGGGAAGTCCTCGACGCCGGCGACGTCGAACACGTCCTCCACCGTCCTTGGCCCCTGCACCAGCGCGAACCGACCGCACATCCGAAATTTCACCTTGCCCTTGCGCCAGCGAGGCA
>JACFNY010000527.1 GCA_019454625.1 Sphingomonadaceae bacterium | reverse complement strand
GACGTGGAGATGGAACCCGCCATAGATCGAGGAGCGGTCGCGCCGGTGGAGGGCGCGTGACTGCGCCTCGCGATAGTCCCAGCGCTCGAGAAGCCCGGCCTCGACGCGGCCCGGCAGCAGGTTCCGCTCGGCGGCGGTGCGGAAGACGACGCGCGCGCCGGGGGCGGCGGTGCGGGTGATCTCGCGCCACAGCGCGTCGAGCTGCGCGTCGGTCATCCAGTCCTGCGCGTCGAGCAGGACGACACGGTCGACCGACGCCGCCGGCTTTGCCGCCAGCAGCTCGGTGATCGAGACGTTCTCGACCGACATGCGCCCGGCGCGGGCGCGCACGGTCTCGTAATTGCCGCGCAGCAGATAGGGCGGCAGCGGCGCGTCGTGCCGGTCGCCATAGGTGCGGCCGAAGGCCTGCCAGGCGAAATAGTTCTCCGAGAACGGGAAATCGCAGGCCAGCCGCTCCAGCCGCTGGCGCAGCACACCGGCCATGCCGCCGCTTCCATGCCCGGCCAGCGCCTCATATTGCTGGGGCGGGATGCCGAGGCCGAACAGCGACGACTTGCGGTTCGTCACCCAGCGCACCAGCCGCTTGTCGAACAGCGGCGCGATGGTCTCGTCGAACAGGCGGCGCTGCTCCTCGAGCGTGCGCGCCTGAAGCAGCCGGCGCGGGTCGATGCCGTAGAGGCGCGCCAGGAGATGGCCCCAGCCGATGAAATGGCCGAGCAGGCCGTGGCGGTAGAGCCGGCGGTGGAACATCGAGATGCGCCGGCGGCCGGGAAAAGTGCGCTTGTCCCAGTAGACGCGCGTCGCCGGATCGAGCACCGGGCGGATGAAGCGCCGGTAGGCGTCGCCGTTCGCCGGGTCGTCGGCCCGGCCGTAGAAGCGGTAGAACGCGTCGTAGTCCGGCAGGGCGGCGAGCGCGGCGAGCTTGAGCCGGTTGAAGGCGACATGGGCGGGGTTGAGGTCGACCGCCTCGATCCGGGCCGGGTCGGCGGTCAGGTAGGACAGCGCGTTGCAGCCGCCCGAGGCGATGGTGACGACGCGGTCGCCCGGTCCGATCTCCAGCGCCTCGATGTCGATCTCGGGATCCTCCCAGATCTGGGTATAGACCAGCTTGCGGAACAGGCTGGCGAAGACGTATTCGCCGAGCCCGGACGGCGACAGCAGCGGATTGCGCCGCACCGCGCGGTGCAGGCGCTCGACCGGGTCGGAGACGGAAAGGGCGGCTTGGTCGGTCATCGCAGCTCCAATGCGCCCC
>JACFNY010000526.1:758-1259 GCA_019454625.1 Sphingomonadaceae bacterium | reverse complement strand
CCGCTTAGTCGAGACCGCCCGGCTCGACGCCGCGCGCATGCTGCTGTCGCGCGGGCTGCCGTTGAAATCCGTCGCCGCGCAGGTCGGGCTCTCGCCGCCCGCCCGGCTCACGGACGCCTTCGAGCGCCGCTTCGGCGTCACGCCGCGCCTCTTTCGCGACATGCATCCCGAACTCTAGGCGCGGAAGGACGCCGCGCGCATCATCGCCGCGGCGCTCCGTCAGGCGCGATAGCGCTCGACGAGCAGCGCGACGCGCTGGATGGCGGCGACCGCCGCCGCGTGGTCCTGCGAGAAGTTCAGCCGCACGCTGTCGCCGGTGCGGGGGCTGAACTCGGTTCCCGGCGTCACCACCACGCCCGCCTGCAACCGCAGCGCCTTGGCGAAGCCGGCATGCGGGATCGCCAGCGCCGGCAGGCGCGGGAAGAGGTAGCTGCCCGCCTCCGGCGTACGCGCGAACACGCCGTCGACGCCGTGCAGCACGGCGAGGAGATCGTCGCGGAT
>JACFNY010000526.1:0-748 GCA_019454625.1 Sphingomonadaceae bacterium | reverse complement strand
GGCCTGGTGCCGGCGGATGCGCTCGTCCATCCAGCCGTCCGGCTCGGCGAACCAGGTGCGCAGCACCGCCTGGCTGTAGCCGGCGGCGCGCAGCGACACGATTGCCTGCAGCTTCTCCATCCGGGCGATCACCTCCTTGGAGCCGAAGGCGACGCCGAGCCGGTAGCCGCTGAGCGATTCCGTCTTCGACGGTCCCATGATCGTGACGACGGTCTCGGGATCGAGCGCCTCAGCGCGCAGATGGGTGTAGGAGGCGCCCGCGTAGCGCAGGCGCGAATAGAGCTGGTCGACGATGATCCTCGCGCCGTACTGCCCGGCGAGCGCCGCGATCCGGCCGATCTCGTCGGCGGAATAGACGACGCCGGTCGGGTTGTTGGGGTTGGAGAACAGGAACACCCGCGCCCCGGCCCTGAAGGCGTCCTCGAGCTCGCCGAGGTCGAGCCCCGAGCGGCCGGCCGGCGCCTCGACATGGCGCAGCTGGACCGGCACCATCTCGCCCTCGAAGAACTCGACCAGCTTGCGGTTGGCGAAATAGTCGGGCTGGACGATGGCCACCTTTTCGCCGCGCGCGACCGTGGCGGCCACGGCCAGGAACAGCGCGCCCTGGGTGCCGGGGGTAAGGATCATGCCGTCGCGCCCGTCCACCGGGGCGCCGGTGAAGTCGGCCAGCCGCGCGGCGAGGCTCTCGCGGATGCCAAGGTCGCCGCGATATTCGGTATAGGCCTGCGCTCCGCCCAGGGCGACGCCG
>JACFNY010000525.1 GCA_019454625.1 Sphingomonadaceae bacterium | reverse complement strand
ACCGCGCGGGCGAGCGCGCGGTGTTCCTGCGCACGCATCACGTCGTCGACATCGTCCGGCGGTTTCCGGTCGCGGGCGTCATGCCGCAGGGCTTCGTGTCCGCGCTGCGGCCGCTCCAGCCGCGGCTCTACTCGCTGGCGTCGAGCCTCTCCGCCGCGCCGGACGAAGCGCATCTGACGGTCGCGCCCGTCCGCTACACGCTGCACGGCGAGCCGCGCAGCGGCGTCGCCTCGGGGCTCCTCGCCGATCGCACCGAGCCCGACGCGACGCTCCCCGTCTACGTCCAGAGCAACCCGCATTTCCGGCTGCCCGACGACGACACGGCGATCATCATGATCGGCGCGGGCACCGGCGTCGCCCCCTACCGCGCCTTCCTGCAGGAGCGCGAGGCGCGGGGAAGCGGCGGGCGGAGCTGGCTGTTCTTCGGCGAGCGCAATTTCCGCACCGATTTCCTCTACCAGACCGAATGGCAGGGCTGGCTGAAAGACGGGACGCTCTCCCGCATGGACGTCGCCTTCTCGCGCGACGCGGCGGAGAAGACCTACGTCCAGCACCGCATGAAGGAACGGGCGAAAGACGTGTTCGCGTGGATCGAGGAGGGCGCGCACATCTACGTCTGCGGCGACGCCGCAAACCTCGCGCCCGACGTGCACGAGACGCTGATCGACATCGTCGCGGCCGAGGCGCGCACCGGACGGGAAGCGGCCGAGGACTATGTCCGCTCGCTCCAGTCCGACCACCGCTACCAGCGCGACGTCTATTGAGAAACGCCATGACGACGACCACCATCGACCGCAGCCGCGACCTGTCGCAGCCCCTGGACAAGCTCGGCCCCGACGAGCGCATGAAGGACGCGAGCGACTATCTGCGCGGCACGATCGCGGACGGGCTGCTCGACCGCATCACCGGCGCCGTGCCGTCCGCCGACGACGTGAAGCTGATGAAGTTCCACGGCATCTACCAGCAGGACGACCGCGACCTGCGCGAGGAGCGCCGCCGCCAGAAGCTGGAACCGGCGTACCAGTTCATGATCCGCGTGCGCCTGCCGGGCGGCGTCTGCACGCCCGCGCAGTGGCTGAAGCTCGACGCGCTCGCCCGCGCGCACGGCGGCGAGACGCTGCGCATCACCACGCGCCAGACCTTCCAGTTCCACTGGGTGCTGAAGCACGGCCTGCGCCCGATCATCCGGGGCCTGCACGAGGCGCTGCTCGACACCGTCGCCGCCTGCGGCGACGACAGCCGCGGCGTGATGTGCACGG
>JACFNY010000524.1 GCA_019454625.1 Sphingomonadaceae bacterium | reverse complement strand
GCGGCGAGGCAATCGAGGTGCCGCGCGAAATCCTTCACAAGATCACCGGCAAGGACAATCCGCAGGCGCTCGTCGGCGTGTTCCCCATACCCGAGGCGCGGCTCGCGGACCTCGACCGGAACGCCGCGTTCGTCTGGACCGTGTGCCAGTCGCTGAAGGACCCCGGCAACCTCGGCACGATCCTGCGCACGAACGACGCCGTCGGCGCGGGCGGGCTGATCCTGCTCGACCAGAGCTGCGATCCGTGGTCCGTGGAGGCCGTGCGCGCCTCGATGGGGGCGCTGTTCACGCAGCCGATCGTGCAGACGACTGGTCCGGCCTTTTTCGAATGGCTGCGTGCCGGCCCCGGAATGCTCGTCGGCACCAGCCTCAGGACGGACCACGATTATCAGGACGTCCGCTACGAGGCGCCGACCTTCATCCTGATGGGCAACGAGCAGCACGGCCTGCCGGAAGACTACGAGGCGGCCTGCGACGTGCTGGTGAAGATCCCGATGCGCGGCAAGGCCGATTCGCTGAACGTGGCGGTCAGCTGCGCGGTGATGCTCTACGAGGTGCTGAACCAGCGGCGGCGGTAGCCGCTACTCGGCGGCTTCCGCAGGCGGCGCCAGTTTGGTCAGCGCGCGCGGCGTCGCCTCAACCACGGGCAGGCGCTCGATCTCCTTCTTCGGCGGTTCGATCGACAGGTCGCGGAAGCGCTGCGCCGAGGTCAGCACCTGACTTTCAAGGCTGCCGACGAGCGCGTTGTAGGCGCTGGTCGCGGTTTCGAGATTCCTGCCGAGCCGGCCGACATGACCGCCCATCGTCGCAAGGCGCTCGTAGAGTTCCTTGCCGAGCGCGGCGATGTCGCGGGCCTGCTCCTCGATCTTCTCCTGCCGCCACACCATCGCCACCGTCCGCGCGATGGCGATGAGGTTGGTGGGCGAGGCAAGCAGGATCTTCTGGGCGAAGGCCGCTTCGAACAGGTCGTGGTCAGCCTCGAGCGCAGCGGCGAGGAAGTTCTCTCCGGGGATGAACATGATCACGAAGTCCGGCGTCGCTTCAAACTGTTCCCAGTAGGCCTTGCGCGACAGCGCGCCGACATGGCCGCGAATTGTGGCGGCATGGGTCTTCAGATGCCGGGCGCGTTCGCCCTCGTCCGCCGAAGCGACCGCGTCCTGATAAGCGACGAGCGAACATTTCGCATCGATGACCAGCGACTTGCCGCCCGGCAGCCTGATGACCGCGTCGGGCCGCAACCGGCCGTCCGACGTGTCGAC
>JACFNY010000523.1 GCA_019454625.1 Sphingomonadaceae bacterium | reverse complement strand
GCCGGACCTGCGCAGCTACATGGTCCTCAACGAGAAGTTCCACCAGATGATCTACCACGGCGCGCACAACCCGGTGCTGGAGGAGCTGGTCTTCCAGGTCTATCGCCGCGTGGCGCGGTATCGCCGCTTCACGCTGCGCGCCCATGGCCGGATGAAGGAATCGGCGAAGGAGCATCGGGCGACGGCGGAAGCGATATACCGGGGCGACGCGGACGAGGCCCGCAAGGCGATGGAATACCACATCGATATTCGCCGCCTGGACCACGCCGACTTCGTCACGTTCCTGACGAGACTCAACGAAGAGGCGCACAGCAGCTAGGGCTGTTGGCGCGGCAGGACAGCCCTGCAAAGACCCTTTCACTGAGCGCCCTGACCGGAACCCGGGGTGAAAGCGCACCAGCGGGCCGCTGACGCAAGCGGGCTCCGATCGACTTACGGCTCACGCCATGCCGCGCAACCTGCCGAAGCTGCAAGCACACCATCCCGAAACCGCACCGAAGCCATGGACGCCTCCCCCGCCCCCGCAGGCGGTGCCGGCATCGGTCGGCCGCGCATTCCCTGATCCAAACATCTCCCTTGACAGAAGTGGCACGTAAAAGCCATTCTGCGAACAGAGTTCGCATACTGCGTACATTTACGTTTTGAATCTCGGGAACGGCGTCGATCATGGATTTCGAACTGAACGAGACGCAGAGCTCCATCCGCGACCTCGCCGAGCGCGTCTGCGCGCCGTTCGACGATACATACTGGATGGAGCGCGACCTGAGCGGCGAGTTTCCGCACGATTTCCATCGGGCCGTCGCCGCCTCGGGCCTTCTCGGCGTCGCCATGCCGGAGGAGGTCGGCGGCTCCGGCCTCGGCATCACCGAGGCCGCGATCCTGATGCGCACCATCGCCCAGTCGGGCGCCGGCATGTCGGGCGCTTCGGCCGTGCACATGAACATCTTCGGCCTTCAGCCCGTCGTCGTCTTCGGCACCGCCGGGCAGAAGGCGCGCATGCTGCCCCAGCTCGTCCGCGGCGAGGAGAAGGCGTGCTTCGCCGTCACCGAGCCGGACGCCGGCCTCAACACGACCGAGATCAAGACCCGCGCCGAGCGCGACGGCGACCACTACGTCATCACCGGCCAGAAGATCTGGATTTCGACGGCGCAGGTCGCCGACCGCGCCCTGATCCTCGCCCGCACCACCCCGCTCGAAAGCGTGGCGAAGAAGACGCAAGGGCTCAGCCTGTTCTACACGCCGCTCGACCGCGCCCGCGTCGA
>JACFNY010000522.1 GCA_019454625.1 Sphingomonadaceae bacterium | reverse complement strand
CCGAAATGGCCGGGCGCCGCGGTGACGGCGGGCGTGTGGGTCGGTGCGACGATCATTCTGCCGCGCCTGCTCGCCGACGTTTCCACCTACGACCGCTTCTACGGGCCGCTTGCGGGCGTGATGATCACGCTCCTGTTCTTCTTCATTGCCGGCATGGGATTCGTGATCGGCGCCGAGCTCAACGCGGCGCTGGCAATGGAACCTGAAAATGGGCAAAAGGGCGCGGAATCGGGGCAACAACCGAAAGGCTGAAAGCAGGCATGGCTGGATTGATGCAGGGAAAACGCGGGCTGATCATGGGGCTCGCGAACGAGCGCTCGCTGGCGTGGGGGATTACGAAAGCGCTTGCCGATCAGGGCGCGGAACTGGCGTTCAGCTATCAGGGCGAGGCGCTGGAGAAGCGCGTGCGCCCGCTTGCGGAAAGCGTCGGCTCGGATTTCCTCATCGACTGCGACGTTTCCGACATGGCGGGGCTCGACGCTGCGTTCGAGACGCTGGCGGCGCGCTGGCCGACGATCGACTTCCTCGTCCACGCCATCGGCTTTTCGGACAAGAACGAGCTGCGCGGCAAGTACGTCGACACCAGCCTCGAAAATTTCCTGTTGACCATGAACATCTCCGCCTACAGCTTCGTCGCGGTGACGCGGAAGGCGCGGGCGATGATGCCGAACGGCGGCTCGGTGCTGACGCTGAGCTATTACGGCGCCGAGAAGGTGATGCCGCACTACAACGTCATGGGCGTCGCCAAGGCCGCGCTTGAAACGAGCGTCAAGTATCTGGCGATGGACCTCGGTCCCGAGAACATCCGCGTCAACGCCATCTCGGCGGGACCGATCAAGACGCTGGCGGCGAGCGGCATCGGCGATTTCCGCTACATCCTGAAGTGGAACGAACTGAACAGTCCCCTGAGGCGCAATGTCACCATCGAGGACGTGGGCGGTGCGGCGCTCTACCTGCTCTCCGATCTCGCCAGCGGCGTGACGGGCGAGATCCACCATGTCGACGCCGGCTACAACGTCATCGGCATGAAGGCCGAGGACGCGCCGGACATCGCGCTCGCCTGATGTTCAACAGCTTCGGCCGCATCTTCCGGTTCACGACCTGGGGCGAAAGCCACGGACCGGCGCTCGGCGTCGTCGTCGACGGCTGCCCGCCGGGGATCGCGCTTTCGGAAGCCGACATCCAGCCGTGGCTCGACAAGCGGAGGCCCGGCCAGTCGCGGCACACGACGCAGCGGCGCGAACCCGACGAAGTGAAAATCC
>JACFNY010000046.1 GCA_019454625.1 Sphingomonadaceae bacterium | reverse complement strand
TGCGCGACTTCGCGCACGTGGCGGGTGCGGACATCGTGGATCGTCAGGCAGCGGATACCGCGCTTCTCAGGCTGGAGGTCGACGCGCTCGGGCTCGATGCGATGGACCGCCGCTACCTCGGCATGATCGCCGACATCTACAAGGGCGGACCCGTGGGCATCGAGACACTGGCGGCGGGGCTTTCGGAGCCGCGCGACACGCTGGAGGAGGTTGTCGAGCCCTTCCTCATCCAGCTCGGGCTCGTCGCGCGCACGGCGCGCGGACGGATGCTGAACGGACGCGCCTGGACGCACCTCGGGCTCACGCCGCCCGCGGGCGCGGGGGACGTGCTTCCGTTCGAGGACTGAAGCGCCCCGCGAATCGGCGAATTTTCGGGCTTCCCCGGCGAGTCGCGCCCGGTTAGACACCGGACGAAATGACGGGTGAAACGACAAGCGGCCCGCCCTCAGGCGCCTTTGTGGACGGTGTTCACCGCTTCCCCGTGCGCGTCTATTTCGAGGACACCGACCTCTCGGGCGTCGTCTACCACGCCAACTACCTGCGCTTCATGGAGCGCGCGCGGTCCGACATGCTGCGCGTCGCGGGGATCGACCAGCGCGCGTACTTCGAGGCGGGTGAAGGGGCGTATGCCGTGACGGACCTTCGCATCCGCTACGTGCGGCCCGCGCGGCTCGACGACGTGCTGCACGTGGAAAGCCGCGTGAAAAGCATCGGCGCGGCGTCGTGCCGGATCGCGCAAGTCATCGTGCGTTCAGGGGAACTCGTCACGGATGCGCTTGTTACAGCTGCGCTCGTCGGGCGAGACGGCAGGCCGAAGCGCCAGCCGCCCGAATGGCGCAGGATTTTCGAGGAACTGGCCGTAAAGGCGGAGAACGGGGAGCCGGATGGAAACTGAGGTCGCAAGCGTCGCACTGGCGGGGGCCGCGGACATGTCGCCGTGGGCGCTGTTCATGCAGGCCGACATCGTCGTCAAGGCGGTGATGATCGGACTGCTGTTCGCCTCGATCTGGTCGTGGGCGATCATCATCGAGCGCGCGCGGCGGCTGAAGGTGATCGGCAAGCAGACCGAGGCGTTCGAGAACCGCTTCTGGAAGGCGAACAGCTTCGAGGACATTCGCGAGGCGCCGGGCAAGTCCGAGCATCCGGCGACCAAGGTGTTCGCCGCGGCGATGAGCGAGTGGCGGCGCTCGACGGCGGGCGGCAAGTACGACCGCGTCGGCCTCAGGACGCGCCTCGGCGGCGTGATGGGTGTCGCCATCGCGCGGGAGATCGACACGCTTTCGGACCGGCTCAACATCCTTGCCACCATCGGTTCGGTCTCGCCGTTCGTCGGCCTGTTCGGCACGGTGTGGGGCATCATGCGCAGCTTCACCTCGATCGCGGCGACGCAGAACACGACGTTGGCGGTGGTGGCGCCGGGCATTGCCGAGGCGCTGTTCGCGACGGCGATGGGCCTGTTCGCGGCGATCCCGGCGGTGATCGGCTACAACCGGCTGCTCTACGGCATCGGCCGGATCGAGGGGCGGCTGCACAACTTCGCCGAGGAGTTCCAGGGCGAGCTGTCGCGCGAACTCGAAACCATGGCGCCGAAGGCCTGACGCATGGCGATGGGGCTTTCTCCCGGCGGACGCAGGGGCGGCAAGGCGCCGCCGATGAGCGAGATCAACGTGACGCCGCTCGTCGACGTCATGCTCGTGCTGCTCATCATCTTCATGGTGACGGCGCCGCTGCTCGTCTCCGGCGTGCCGATCGACCTTCCCGACAGCAAGGCGGGCGCGCTGAAGCAGGACAATACGCCGATCCAGCTTTCGCTGAATGCGGAGGGCGAGATCTACATCGACGAGCAGCGCGTACCCGCCGAGGAACTCGCCGCTAAACTCGCCGCCATCAGCGAGGCGCGCGCGGGCGAGGCGGAGGGGCCGCGCGTCTACGTGCGGGCGGACCGGCGCCTCGACTTCGGTAATGTCATGCGCGTGATGGGCGAGGTGAACGCCGCAGGCTTCAGGAAGGTCGCGCTGGTGAGCGAGGCCGGCGCCGAGGACCGGTGACCGAGAGCCGCGCGATCCTGATCGCGGGCACGGCGCACCTCGCGCTGTTCGCGGCGCTGTCGCTGAGCTGGAGCCTGATGTCGAAGGACATCCCGCCGATCGTGGAGCCGATCCCGGTCGAGTTCGTCGACATCTCGGACGTGCCGACCGTACAGGAAAAACCCAAGCCCTCGATCGAGGCCGCGCCGCGCGAGACCGTGGAGGAAACGCAGCCCGAGGTCGTGGAGCCGAAGCCCGAGCTGAAGCCGGAACCGACGCTGCCGCCGCAGGAAACGCTCCCCAAGGAGACACCGCCGCCGCCGAAGCCCAAGGAAGAGCCGAAGAAGCCGGACCCCAAGCCCGCCGAAAAGCCGAAGCCGAAACGCGACCTTTCGAACCTGATCGACAAGTCGCTGAAGGACGCGCCGAGGAAGACGAAGCCGAACGACTTCGCGAAGTCGATCGAGCAGGCGATCCCGGAAGGCGCGAAGCTCGACGCGCGCACGATGGCGACGCTGGCGCAGGCGATCCGCGAGCGCATCTACCGCTGCTGGGACCCCAATGCGGGCGGTCCCGACGCGCGCAACATCAAGACGCTGCTGCGCGTGCGCGTGGCGAAGGACGGCAGCATCATCGGACGGCCGGAAGTGCTGTCGCAGAGCGGCGTCGGTGCCGGAAATGCCGCCTACGGCCGCGTGGCGCGCGACGCCGCGATCCGCGCCGTGATGAACCCGGCCTGCTCTCTGGCCGGACTGCCCCCGGAACTCTATGACGGGTGGAAGGATTTCGAGCTCAATTTCGACCCAAGCGAGACGCTTTAAGGATATGCCTGTGAAAAGCCTCATTTCCGCATTGTCGGCCCTGCTCATCGCGATCGCCGCGACGCCCGCCGCCGCCCAGCTTCGCGTCGACATCAACGCGGGCATCTCGAAGCCGATGCCGATCGCCGTGCCGGCGTTCACGACGCCCGCGCTGGCGAGCACCGTGGCGGGCGACACCGCTGCGCTCGGGCGGCAGGTGGCCGAGGTCGTCTCGAACGACCTTGCAAGCTCGGGCCTCTTCAAGCCGATCAACCCGTCCGCCTTCACGACGACCGTGTCGTACCCGGACGTGCTGGCACCGCGCTTCGCGAACTGGCGCACGGTGGCGGCGCAGGCGCTTGTCACCGGCTTCGTGCAGGTGAACGGCGACGGCTCGATCACGGTCGGCTGCTATCTTTACGATGTATTCTCGGAGGAGATCCTCGCGCGCGAGGGCTTCTCGACGCAGCCGGCGTTCTGGCGGCGCGCCGCGCACAAGTGCGCCGACGCCGTCTATTCGCGGCTGACCGGCGAAAGCGGATACTTCGACAGCCGCATCGTCTACGTGTCGGAAACCGGCAGCCAGACGAAGCGAATCAAGCGCCTCGCGATCATGGACCAGGACGGCGCCAACCACCGCTTCCTGACGAACGGCCAGAATCTCGTGCTGACGCCGCGCTTCTCGCCCGGCCAGCAGACGATCGCTTACATGTCGTTCGCGCAGGACAGGCCGCGCGTGTACATCTACAACATCGGCACCGGGCGGCAGACGCTGGTCGGCAACCTGCCGAACATGAGCTTCGCGCCGCGCTTCTCGCCGGACGGGCAGAGCCTGATCTTCTCGATGGCGCAGGGCGGCAACACCGACATCTACCGGATCGGCGTGAACGGCGGCACGCCGCAGCGGCTGACGAGCGCGCCGGGCATCGACACGGCGCCGAGCTATTCGCCCGACGGCAGCAAGATCGTGTTCGAATCGGACCGTGGCGGCTCGCAGCAGCTCTACGTGATGAACGCGGACGGTTCGGCCCAGCGCCGCATTTGCTGCGGCTGGGGCCGCTTCGCGTCGCCGTTGGGGTCGCCGCGCGGCGACCTCATCGCCTTCACGCGCGTGGGCGGCGGCGGCTTCCGCATCGGCGTCATGCGTCCCGACGGCTCGGGCGAGCGCCTGCTCACCGACAGCTGGGGCGACGAGGGCCCGACATGGTCGCCGAACGGCCGCGTCGTGATGTTTTTCCGCAGCCAGCGGGGCGGCCGCGCCGACCTCTGGTCGGTTGACCTGACCGGCGTCAACGAGCGCCGGATCCCGACGCCGCTCGACGGATCCGACCCGGCATGGTCACCCTTGCTGCCCTAAATTTCCGGACGTTCAGCTAAGATTAAGGGTTGCCCTCAGACTTCGGATAGGAAAGCGTAATGATTCTTGAGTGTTCGCGTGGCAATGTCCTTGGCGCGCATCCGGATTGCTTTCGTTTGAGACAGGGAGACGATTGATGATGAACACTGCTTTGAAGGCCGCGATGGTCGCGGCGCTGGTTGCCACCGCCGCTTGCTCGAAGAAGAAGGAAGAGCTGCCGCCGCCGCCGCCGCCGGCCGCCCCGGTCGAAGCGCCGAGCGCGCCGCCGTCCGCGCCCGTCACCAGCACGGTCGTGCCTGGCAGCGTCGAGGACTTCATCCAGCAGGCGGGCAGCGACCGCGTGTTCTTCGAATTCGATTCGTATCAGCTCGACAGCGCGTCGCAGTCGACGCTCAGCCGTCAGGCCGCGTGGCTCGCCCAGTATTCGAACGTCAAGGTGACGATCGAGGGCCATGCCGACGAGCGCGGCACGCGCGAATACAACCTCGCGCTCGGCGAGCGCCGCGCCAACTCGGTGAAGAACTACCTCGCCGGGCAGGGCGTCAGCGCCGACCGCATCAGCGTGATCAGCTACGGCAAGGAGCGTCCGGCCGTCGAGGGTTCGGACGAGAGCGCATGGGCGCAGAACCGCCGCGCCGTCACGGTGCTGGTCGGCGCCGCCGCGAGCTAAGACCCGCATTCATTGCGCAGTTGGAGAGGGTCGTCCTTCGGGGCGGCCCTTTTCCTTTGCGCCGAGGCCGATCAGCGGCCGGAGCCACGGGACGCTGCGGCCCGCGACGTAGAAGAGCCAGCTCCCCGCCGCGGTCGTGGCGACGAGGACCGCGAAGGCTGCGAGGTTGGGAAGGCCGAACGGCAGCAGCCACCAGCCGACGACGATGATGATCGTCTGGTGCGCGATGTAGAGCGGGAACACGGCCTCGGTCAGCGTGCCGCGCACCGGCGCGTCCCGGTTCAGCCAGCGGTCGGCGACGCCGATCAGCGCGACGATCGCCGCCCAGCCCTGCACGGCGCGCGCGCCGCGGAACAGCGCCGTCAGCGTATCGCCGGGCGGCGTGCTCCCCGGATGGAGATATGCGATGGCGGCGACCACGGCGTAGCCCGCCACGGCGAGCACCGCCGCGTGACGCCACCAGCGGCGGATCGCCGCCCAGAGCGCAGGCGATCCGCGCAGCAGCACGCCGAACAGGAAGCACGGGAAATACACGGCGTGCGCCGCCCAGTCGTCGACGAGGGCATGGGTCTCGTCCGTGCCCGGGAACAGAACGAGCGCCTTCAGCGCCAGCAGCAGAATGGGCAGGGCGAGAATCGCGGGTCCCGAGAGCGCACTCTCGCAAACTCGCGCGATCCGCGCACGAGGCCCGGCCGGGAGCAGCAGGAGCAGCGCGAGCACCATGCTGTAGGCCCAGAGATAGACGACGAACCACAGGTGCTGCCACGTCGGCAGGATGATGCCTTCGAGCGTGCCGAACCGGAAATAATCGTGCAGCCAGAAATGCCCGAAGCTGCCCGTGTAGCCGTGCTTGACCGTCAACTCGATCCACGGCTGCGGCGGGATGACGACGATCACGGCGAACGCGAGCGGCACGAGCAGACGCGTCGAGCGCGAGCGCGCGAAGCTGCCGGGGCTCGGCTGCCGGGCGAACAGCGCGGCACTCGCATAGCCCGAGACGACGAAGAGCAGCGCGAGCCGCCAGCTGTTCGTCGCCAACATCAGGATCGCGGCGTGCGGATCGGGGTGGGCGACCTTCACGTGCCAGTCCCACGGCACGAAATACATGCCGACGTGATAGAGGATCAGGAGGCCGAACGCGCCGACGCGCAGCCAGTCCATGCCGTAGTGGCGCCCCTCCGGCGGCCCCGATGATCGCGCTGCCCCCATGCGCGGAGGCTAGACGATCCGCCGCATCGCGCCAGCCCCCGATACCGGCAGGCCCGGAACCGACAGGCCTTGGGTTCGTCATGAAGCTCGCGTATATCCGCCCCCCCGAAAGGTGAGATTTTTCGAAAATGTCCGTTCGTCCCTGGCGCGACATCGCGCGGCGCAAATCGCGGCAGATCATGGTGGGCAGCGTCGCCGTGGGCGGCGATGCGCCGATCACCGTGCAGACGATGACCAATACGCCGACCGCCGACGCGAAGGCGACGATCGACCAGATCCGCCGCTGCGAGGAGGCGGGCGCGGACATCATCCGCGTGTCGTGCCCCGATGTCGAATCGACGGCGGCGTTCCGGCAGATCGCGCGGGCGGCGCGGGTGCCGCTCGTCGCCGACATCCATTTCCACTACAAGCGCGCGCTCGAAGCCGCGGACGCCGGCGCGGCGTGCCTGCGCATCAACCCCGGCAACATCGGCTCTTCGGAGCGCGTCGCGGAGGTGGTGCGCGCGGCGAAGGCGAACGGCTGCGCGATCCGCATCGGCGTCAACGCGGGCAGCCTCGAGAAGGACCTGCTCGAGAAGTACGGCGAGCCGTGCCCGGAAGCGCTCGTCGAAAGCGCGCTCGACCATATCCGGCTGCTCGAGGAGCATGATTTCCGCAACTACAAGGTGGCGGTGAAGGCCTCAGACGTGTTCCTCGCGGTCGCGGCCTATCAGCAGCTCGCGGACGCCGTGGACTGCCCGCTGCACCTCGGCATCACCGAGGCGGGCGGGCTCGTCGGCGGCACGGTGAAGTCGGCGATCGGCATCGGTTCGCTGCTCTGGTTCGGTATCGGCGACACCATCCGCGTGTCGCTCTCGGCCGAGCCCGAGGAGGAAGTGCGCGTCGGCTATGAAATCCTGAAGTCGCTCGGCGTGCGGCACCGGGGCGTGCGCGTCGTCTCGTGCCCGAGCTGCGCGCGGCAGGGCTTCGACGTGATCCGCACGGTGCAGGCGCTGGAGGAGCGGCTCCAGCACATCTCGACACCAATGTCACTCAGCGTGCTCGGCTGCGTCGTCAACGGCCCCGGTGAGGCGCGCGAGACCGACATCGGCATCACCGGCGGCGGGGCGGGCAAGCACATGGTCTACCTCTCGGGCGTCACCGACCACCATGTGCAGGACGCAGGCATGATCGACCATATCGTGGGCCTCGTCGAGGCGAAGGCGGCAGAGATCGAAGCTGGGATCGAAGCCGGGATCGAGGCCGCGAATACGGCGAAGGCCGAGGCTGCCGAATGATCTCCATCCGCCCGGCGATGTGCGGAGACGCGCCGCTGATCTTCCGGTTCATCTGCGACCTCGCCGAATACGAGAAGCTGCGCCACGAGGTGAAGGGCGACGCCGAGAGCCTCGCCGCGCGGCTGTTCGGCCCGCGCCCCTATGCCGAGGTGCTGATCGCCGAGGACGACGGCGCGCCTGTCGGCTTCGCGCTGTTCTTCCACAATTTCTCGACCTTCGAGGGGCGGCCGGGCCTCTATCTCGAAGACCTGTTCGTGGTGCCGGAGGCTCGCGGCAAGGGCGTCGGCAAGGCGCTGCTGTCGCGGCTCGCGGCGCTTGCCATCGAGCGGGACTGCGCGCGCCTCGAATGGTGGGTGCTCGACTGGAACACGCCCGCGATCGACTTCTACCGTTCGCTCGGGGCGCGGCCGATGGACGAATGGACCGTCAACCGCGTCGACGGCGAGGCGCTGAGGGCGCTCGCCGCCTCAGCGTAGCGGTTCGAGCACGCGGTCGAGCGGCGTGGGACCGCTGCCGACGCGTTCGAGGTGCGGATAGCGCAGGCCGCCGCTGTAGGCGAGGCGGATGGTGCGGTAGCGCGGGCCTTCCTTCACCAGAAGCTCGATCGGGCTCTTGCCGTCCTTTGCAGTGCTGATCGTCGATCTGAAATCGGCCTCGTTGAACTCGCGGCCGTTGACGGCGACGATTCGGGTCGCGGTGGTCACGCCCTCACGGAACATCGGGCCGTCCCAGACGACGTTGGAGATGATGCCCGAGGCGCTGACGGTGATGCCGACCGAATGGCTGAGATCGGTGGTGCGGCTGCGCGCGTCGTTCGAGACCTGATAGGGGTTCGGCGTTTCCTTGAAGACGAGCCGGTAGCCGCTCTTCTCGATGCCGCCGAGCGGCGGCTTCGCGATCTCGTCGACGCGCGTTTTCAGGAACGCCGCCCAATCGTGGGGGGCGACGGCGTTCAGTGCGGCGGCGACATCGTCCAGAGTGTACGTCAGCGTGCCCCAGTCGCCGTCGCGCACGCCGAAGAAGCCGCGCGCGAAATCGTCGAGCGATTTCCGGCCGCCGCTTTTCTCGCGGATCAGCATGTCGGCTTCGAGCCAGATGAGCGCGCCCTCGTTGTAATAGTCCTCCGAGCGCTGCCACGTGCGGAAGGCCAGCGGGCGGCGGGCGTTGGTGACAGGATCGTTGGTCGTGTCGAGGAGCGGCTTCCACGCGCGGCCGGGCTGGAGCCGGTAGTTCGCGGCATAGGCGGCGATCTCGCCGAGCACGACGTCCTTCGGCATCAGGCCGGAGCGGGCGGCGAGCACGAAATCCCAGTAGCTCGTCTGGCCCTCGTAGACCCAGAGCAGGCTGTTCTGCATCGGCGTGCGGTAGTCCGGCGTCCAGAGGTCGGCGCCGCGGCGGAACTTGCCGTTCCAGCTATGGACGAACTCGTGCGGGAGCAGGCTGCGCATCGAGGCGGTGTTCGCCCAGTCCGTGAAGTAGGTGCGGGGGAGCGCGTTCTCCGAGCTGCGGTGATGCTCGAGGCCGATGCCGCCGAGCTCGGTCGAGAGCGCGAACAGGAACTCGTAGCGGTCGTAGTGGCGCGACCCGAACAGCTTCACGGTCTGGTCGACCATGCGGCGGTGCGCCTCGATCTGGGCGGCGGTGGCGGCGAGGTCGCCGGGGCGGTCGGCGAAGACGTTGAGGCGGACGCTGTGGCCGAGGTCCCATGCCTTGTAGTTGCGTCCGGCGAACATGGGGCTGTCGACGAGGGTCTCGAAATCGGTCTCGCCGTAGCGGAGCGTGTCGCCGCTGCGCGAGAGCCCGTCGAGCGCGGCGACGCCCTGCCAGCCGGCGGGGAGCGTGACCGAGGGGCGCACGCGGATCTGCCGCGTGTAGTGGCCCGCCGGATAGAGCGCGACGGTTTCCCACTGGAGGTTCAGCATCTCGGGCGTCACGCTGACGCGGCCCTGATTGGTTTCGGTGGGGGACAAGTAGTCGAAGTTGACGTCGAGAGAGCTTGCGCCCTGGGGGACGTCCACGGTGAAGGCGTAAACATCGCGGGGATCGCGCCTCCACGCGACCGGCTTGCCGTCCGCGCGGATCGCGAGCCCGGCGAGCGACGCGATCGGCCCGCGCGGTGCGTGCTTGCCGGGGAGCCATTCCGGGTAGCGCAGCGTCAGCGGCCCCGGCGCGGCGACGGGGATGACCTGACGGACCCGAAGGATGCGCTGCGCGACGTTGGTGGCGTCGACGTCGAGCGTCATGACGCCGGGGTAGCGGACATCCTGTGCCGGTTGATCGGCATGGACATAAGCGGGTGCTGCCGGGCGGCTGTTTTCAGCGGCGGCGGGCGCCGCCAGAAGAATCAGGAACGAACAGAGCGCACGCAAAACAACCTCCCCGGAAAAGTATTTGCCGGGAGGAATGACGGAATTGTGCCGGCCGGTAAAGGCTCAGCCCTTGGCCTTCGCGCGCGCGACGCCGTCCAGAATGATCTGCCTCGCCGTGTCGGCGTTGCCCCAGCCGCTCAGCTTCGCCCACTTGCCGGGCTCGAGGTCCTTGTAGTGCTCGAAGAAGTGCTCGATCTGCTTCAGCACGATCGGCGGCAGGTCGCTGTGGTCGGCGACGTTGCCGTAGTAGGGGAAGGTCGAATCGACGGGCACGGTGAGCAGCTTCTCGTCGCCGCCCTTGTCGTCCTCCATCAGCAGCACGCCGACCGGGCGCACACGGATGACGGCGCCCGGGATGATCGGCGAGCGCGTGACGACGAGCGCGTCGAGCGGGTCGCCGTCCTCGCCGAGCGTGTGGGGCACGAAGCCGTAGTTCGCCGGATAGCGCATCGGCGTGTGCAGGATGCGGTCCACGAAGATGGCGCCGGACGTCTTGTCGAACTCGTACTTCACCGGCTCGCCGCCGATCGGCACCTCGATGATGACGTTGAGCTCGTGGGGCGGGTTCGGTCCGACGGGAATCTTCGATATGTCCATGACGCGCGGCGTTTAGCGGGTCTTCGCGGCGAAGGGAACCGCCGAATGTTGCGTCGCAGCAGAAATCGCATGAGCGGTTTCCACGGCCCGCGATCCCGTCTAAAGCGCGGCGCGTATGAGCAGCAAGATTCAGGCCGTGCGCGGCACGCAAGACATGGTGGGCGAGGATGCCGCGCGCTTCGACGCGGTGGTGGAGACGTTCGCGCGGGTGCGCAAACTCTACGGCTTCCGCCCGGTGCACGTGCCGGTGTTCGAGTTCACCGGC
>JACFNY010000521.1 GCA_019454625.1 Sphingomonadaceae bacterium | reverse complement strand
CCGATGCCGTGGTGGCGTCGCCGAAGGAGGTGCGGCTCGTGTTCAGCGAGGCGGTGATGCTGCCGCTGTCGGGCATCAAGGTGGTCGACGCCGCGGGCAAGGCCGTGCCGACGGGCAAGGCGAAGGCGGGGCAGGACGGCAAGGAACTGATCGTGCCGCTTGCGGGCCCGCTTGCGGCGGGCAGCTATCATGTCCAGTGGCACGTGGTGTCCTCGGATACGCACCGCGTGGAGGGGCACTACGGGTTCGGCGTGCGCTGATGGAATGGGCGCTCTACGGCGCGCGCCTTGTCCATTACGCAGCGCTCGTCCCGCTGGCCGGGCTTCTCGCCTGGCGGCTCTACGGGACGGCGGGAGCGCCGGCCGCACAGGTGGTCGAGCTGCGGTTGCGGCCGCTGGCCGTGTGGCTCTCCGTCGCCGCGCTTGCGGGCGCGGTCGGCTGGGCGGCGGCGACCGTGCTCGCGATGGCCGGGTCGACCGAGGCGGCCGAGCCCGCGGTCGTTTCGTACATCATGACGGAAACCGGCTTCGGCAGGCTCTGGCTCGCCCGGCTGATGCTTCTGGCGATCCTCGCGGGCCTGCTGGCGGCGGGGCTGCGCACGCCGCGCTTCCGCGCCGTCCTCGCGCTGGCGCTCGTCGTCGCGCTTGCGGGCACGGGGCATACGCAGGTGAACGATCCGCCGCTCCGCTACTGGCATATGGCGGGCGACGCGCTGCACCTCGTCGCGGCCGCCTTCTGGATCGGCGGGCTGGCGCCGCTGTGGCTGTTCCTGCGGACGGAGGCGGATTCCCGCCGGCTCGCCGCCGCGCTGCACCGCTTCTCCGCGATGGGCTACATCGCGGTCGCCGTGCTGGGCGTGACGGGGCTGTCGAACATGCTGCTGTCCGTCACGGACCTTTCCGCCACGCTCTCCACGGCATGGGGCCGGCTGCTCGCCGCGAAGCTCGCGGCGTTCGGGGCGATGCTGCTGCTTGCCGCGGCGAACCGCTTTCGCCTGCTCGCAGCGCTGGAGCGGCAGGGCAGCGACACGGCATCCCTGCGCCGCCGCCTGCAAGGCCATGTCGCGGCGGAATACGCGCTCGGACTCATCGTCCTCGCGCTGGTCGCGGCGCTCGGCATGAGCGCGCTGCCCTGAAGCGTACTGGCCTGAAATGAAAACGGCGGGGAAGGCCCCGCCGTTTCAGGTCCCTGTTCCGTCCGATCAGTCGTAGTCGGGGACGATCGGCGTCGGCTTCGGCGGCGCGGCGGCGGTGAGGCGCAGCGCCT
>JACFNY010000520.1 GCA_019454625.1 Sphingomonadaceae bacterium | reverse complement strand
CGGTGATCCAGTAGTAGCCGTCCTCGTCGCGGCGGCAGCCGTCGCCGGTGAAGTAGCGGCCCGGATAGGTCGAGAAATAGGTCTGGATGAAGCGCTCGTGGTCGCCGTAGACCGTGCGCATCATGCCGGGCCATGGCCGGGCGATGCAGAGGTTGCCGGAGCCCGCGCCCTCGACGAGGTTGCCCTCATTGTCGACGATCTGCGGCACGACGCCGAAGAAGGGCAGCGTGGCAGAGCCCGGCTTCAGGTCCCAGACGCCGGCGAGCGGCGTGATCAGGATGCCGCCGTTCTCGGTCTGCCACCATGTGTCGACGATGGGGCAGCGCGCGTCGCCGACAACGTTGAAATACCATTCCCAGGCTTCCGGGTTGATCGGCTCGCCGACGGAACCCAGGATGCGCAGCGAGGCGCGCGAGGTCTTCTTCACCCATTCGTCGCCGGCGCCCATCAGCGCGCGGATCGCCGTCGGCGCGGTGTAGAAGATCGAGACGTCGTGCTTGTCGATGACCTCCCAGAAGCGCGACGGGGAGGGATAGTTCGGCACGCCCTCGAACATCAGCGTCGTCGCGCCGTTGGCGAGCGGGCCGTAGAGGATGTAGCTGTGGCCCGTGACCCAGCCGACGTCGGCCGTGCACCAATAGGTCTCGCCCTCGCGGTAGTCGAACACGTACTGGTGCGACATCGCGACGTGGACGAGATAGCCGCCGGTGGTGTGCAGCACGCCCTTGGGCTTGCCGGTCGAGCCGGAGGTGTAGAGGATGAACAACGGGTCCTCGGCGTTCATCGGCTCGGCCGGGCAGTCGGCGGAGACGGAGGCCGTCTCCTCCTCCATCCAGAAGTCGCGGCCCGGCGCCCAGCCGACCTTGCCTCCGGTGCGGCGCACGACCAGCACCTTGCGCACCATCACATGCTGGCGCGCGGCGATGTCGATGGCCTTGTCGGCGTTCTCCTTCAGCGGCACGGGCTTGCCGCCGCGCAGGCCCTCGTCGGCCGTGATGACGACGGTCGATTCGGCGTCGACGATGCGGCCGCCGAGCGAATCGGGCGAGAAGCCGCCGAACACCACCGAATGGACCGCGCCGATGCGGGTGCAGGCGAGCATCGCATAGGCCGCCTCCGGGATCATCGGCATGTAGATCGTCACCCGGTCGCCCTTCCCGACGCCGTGCTTCTTCAGGACGTTGGCGACGCGGCAGACCTGCTCGTGGAGCTCGCGATAGGTGATGCGCTTGTCGTCGGCGGGGTCGTCGCCCTCCCAGACGATGG
>JACFNY010000519.1 GCA_019454625.1 Sphingomonadaceae bacterium | reverse complement strand
AGCAAGGTTGGTCTTGACGCGATTGAGCATGCGTCGCGAGATGAGCTTGGAGCGTTGCAGCTTGGTCGTCTGAAGGCGAGCCTTGCCCATGCGTATGCTGGCAACGCTGCGTACCGTGCGAAGTTCGACGCGGCGGGGGTGCATCCCGACGACCTCGTGTCGCTGGAGGACCTGGCGAGGTTCCCGTTCACGACGAAGGCGGACCTGAGGGACGCCTATCCGTTCGGCTTCTTCGCGGTGCCGCAGGAACGCCTCGCGCGCATCCACGCCTCGTCGGGGACGACCGGCAAGGCCACGGTCGTCGGCTACACCAGGCGGGACATCGAGACGTGGTCCGGCCTCGTCGCGCGCTCGATCCATGCGGCGGGCGGGCGCCCGGGCATGAAGGTGCACGTCGCCTACGGCTACGGCCTGTTCACCGGCGGGCTCGGCGCGCACTACGGGGCGGAGGCCCTGGGCTGCACGGTGATCCCGATGTCGGGCGGGCAGACCGAGAAGCAGGTGCAGCTGATCACCGACTTCGCGCCCGAGATCATCATGGTGACGCCGAGCTACATGCTGGCGATCCTCGACGAGTTCCGGCGGGAGGGCATCGACCCGGCCCGGAGCTCGCTGAAGGTGGGCATTTTCGGCGCCGAGCCGTGGACGGAGGCGATGCGCGCCGAGATCGAACGCTCTTTCGGCATAGACGCGGTGGACATCTACGGGCTGTCCGAGGTGATGGGCCCCGGCGTGGCGCAGGAGTGCGTGGAGACGAAGGACGGGCTCACCATCTGGGAGGACCATTTCTACCCCGAGGTGATCGACCCGGAGACGGGGGCGGTGCTTCCCGACGGCGAGGAGGGCGAGCTGGTGTTCACCTCGCTCAGCAAGGAGGCGATGCCGATCGTGCGCTACCGGACGCGCGACCTGACGCGTCTGCTTCCCGGCACGGCGCGCACGATGCGGCGCATGGCGAAGATCACGGGCCGCAGCGACGACATGCTGATCATCCGGGGCGTGAACGTGTTTCCGAGCCAGATCGAGGAGCACATCCTGTCGGTGCCGGCGCTGGCGCCGCACTTCCTGATCGAGCTGACCCGCCCGGACCGCATGGACATGGTGCGGCTCTCGGTGGAAGCGCGCGAGGACACCGACCCCGGCACACACGCCGAGCACGCCTACACGCTCGCACACCGCATCAAGACCATGGTCGGAATCAGCGTCAAGATCGACGTCCAGCCTGCGGGGGCGCTGCCGCGATCCCAAGGAAAAGCCGCAAGAGTC
>JACFNY010000518.1 GCA_019454625.1 Sphingomonadaceae bacterium | reverse complement strand
CAACCGCGACAGGCTGACAACGAGGATGATTTCCGGCTTTAATGTGCAGATGAACTCTAAGGAGGATATCATGAGGATACAGGTTGTCGGACTGCCTTCCGAAGAAGTTCGCTATTTCGCGAGCGTGGAAGAGATGATGGAATCGGCTCCATTCCAAGGATGGACTTTCACCGGCATGGTGGAAGCAAAGAAATTCATCGGATTTCCGATGTTCAAAGAACTATTCGGCCCAATGGAAGGTGAGGAGGACACCGCTCGTTACGAGACTTGGCCGGCGCAGCAGTTTTATTCAACCTGAGGCAAGCACCATGCCGAAGAAGATCCCGCAGTTTGTGTATCGCGAGATTTCGCGCCACGGCAAGCCGGTCTACTATTTCCGACGAGGGAAGGGGCCGCGGACGCGGCTGCCCGATCTCAACGCGCCGGACTTTGACGAGAAGTACCACGAGGCGCTTGTCGCCAATGAGCCGCCCAAGAAGGCGGTGGCCGGCGTCGGCTCCCTGAAATGGCTGATCGAGCGATACCGGGAGACGGGATCCTACAGGGGCCTGTCAGCGGCCACGAGGAAGCAGCGCGACAACATCTTCAAGCATGTGGGCGAGAAGGCCGGCCATGCGCCCTACAAGGCCGTCACGCGGCGCAAGATCGTGCAGGGGCGGGAGGACCGCGCCGCCACGCCAGCGCAGGCCAGGAACTTCCTCGACGCCATGCGCGGGCTGTTCCGTTGGGCTTTCGAGGCTGAGCTTGTGTCCGACGATCCCACGGCCGGCGTGAAGAACCCGTCGCGGCCGAAGTCGGCAGGCTTTGAGGCTTGGACGGAGGAGGAGGTCGTCGCCTACGAGGAGAAGTGGCCGGAAGGGACCAAGGAGCGGGTTTGGATGCACGTCTTGCTCTATACCGGCCTGAGGCGCGGGGATGCCGTCAGGATCGGCCGTCAGCACGTCAGGGACGGCGTTGCCACGATCAGGACGGAGAAGACCGGGACTGAGGTCAGCATCCCCATACTGCCCGCGTTGGCCGATACGCTCGCCATCGGCCCTACGGGCGATCTCGCCTTCATCGTCGGGGAGACCGGCAAGCCGCTGACCAAGGAGTCATTCGGCAATATGTTCCGCGCCGCCTGCAATGCGGCCGGGGTGAAGAAGTCGGCGCATGGTGTCCGAAAGATCGGCGCGACTCGGGCAGCGGAGGCCGGCGCAACGGTTGCCGAGCTTGAAGCCTTGTTCGGCTGGACGGGTGGAACGATGGCGATGCTCTACACGAAAACGGC
>JACFNY010000517.1 GCA_019454625.1 Sphingomonadaceae bacterium | reverse complement strand
GAGTTTGCCGAGTTGGTAGCCCTGCTGCGTGGCGAAGACGATGCGGCGCGGCGCGTAGGCGTCGCCGAGGACGTGCACATCGAACGATTCGCCTTCGAGCGCGTCCTGAAGCGCCGTGTCCGGCACGCCGCCGCACGCGAGCACGACGCTGTTGAAGCCGCCGTGCACGCTTGCGCGCTGCGAATAGACGTGGCGCGTGTGGATGTCCGGCAGGGCGATGCGCGTCACCGCCTCCATGCAGACGATGGCGACTCCGGCTTCCGACAGGCGCCCGAGCCACGTGCCGAGCGCGTAGCGGCTGACGACGGGCGCGGGGCTGTTCGTCTGGACGAACATCGTCACTGCATGGCCGCGGCGGGCGAGCGAATCGGCCATCGCCAGCGGCGCGACGTGATCGTCCTGCACGACGACCGCGACGGCCTTGCCGAGCGCGGCGTCGTCCCGCGCGACCGCCTCCTTGTCGTGGACGTTCGCGCCGTCGCTTCCCTCGATGCGCGGGCGGCGAGGCCGCGCGCCGACCGCGAGCGCCGCGACATCGGGCGCGAACGCGCGGATCGTCCCGGGCGTCGCCCGCGTGTTCAGGCAGACCGTGACGCCCGCGTCCGCGAGGCGGCGCTCCTGATAGCGGACGTAGTCGAGGAAGCCCTGCTGCGTCGGCATCCGGGCCGCGAGCAGGATCTTGCCGCCGAGTGCGCCGCCGGCCTCGTGGAGCGTCACGTCATGTCCGCGCCCGGCGGCCGTGACGGCGAGTTCCATGCCCGCGGGTCCGCCGCCCACCACGAGCACGCGGCGGGGCGCGTCGGCGCGCGGCAAGGAGGCGCGGTCGTTCGCCGCCAGCGCCGGGTTCACCGTGCAGGCGAACGGCAGCCCCTCGGCGAGCGGACGGCTGATGCAGTCGTTGCAGGCGAGGCAGGGCGCGATCGACCATGTCTTGCCCGACGCCGCCTTGTTCACGAAGGCGGGATCGGCAAGGTGCGCGCGCCCGACGCCCACCATGTCCGCGTATCCCGCCGCGAGGATCGCTTCCGCCGTTTCCGGGCTGTTCACCCGCCCCGCATAGACGATCGGCAGGCTGAGCGCGCTGCGGAAGTCCCCGGCCATGTCCGACCACGCGCCGGGCGCGAAGTGGTGCGTCTGGATGTAGCTGGGGAATCCCCAGCCCGTGCCCATCACGAGATGCAGGTAATCGACCTTGGCCGTAGCCTCGATCCACTGCGCGATCTCGAGGCCGCCCGCCTTGCCGTATCCGCCGGGCTCCGCCTCCTCCATGTTG
>JACFNY010000516.1 GCA_019454625.1 Sphingomonadaceae bacterium | reverse complement strand
CAGGCGCCGCCACCGGACGCAGCCGCACCGTCATCGGACGCACCGGCGCACCTGCCGCCGCAGGCGCCACCGCCTCCGGCACCGGCACGCGCGACGTGGCACGGGAATTCGCCGCCGCCGCCGCGGGGATGCCCACCGCAGGCGTCGCCGCGGGAACCGCAGCCGCAGGCGCTTCCGCCGCAGGCGCCGCCGCAACGGGCTTCAGCCGCACCGTGATCGGGCGCGGCGCCCCCGGCGCGGCAGGCGTCGTCGGCGCACCCGCCTCGGGCTTGGCAAAAGGTGAAACTTTCGGGGGAATCGCCCCCTGCGTGACATCATCCTGATCCGCCATAACTCCTGCCTCCCTCTCGTATGAAAACCGTCTTAGACGGCCATCACTTCCGCTTCCTTGTTCTTCAACTCCGTGTCAATCTTCGCGACATGCGCGTCCGTCGCCTTCTGCACCTCTTCCAGCCCGCGGTCGCGTTCATCCTCGGTGATCTTGCCGTTCTTCTGCAGCGTCTTCACCAACTCGTTCGCGTCGCGCCGCACGTTCCGCACCGCGATCCGCGCCTCCTCGGACTGCCTCTTGGCGACCTTCACGATCTCCTTGCGGCGCTCCTCGTTCAGCTCCGGAATCGGCACCCGCACCACGCGCCCGTCGTTGCGCGGCGTCACGCCGAGGTTCGCCGCCAGAATCGCCTTCTCGATCTCCCCGAGCGCCGTCGGGTCATACGGGCTGATCACGATCAGGCGCGGCTCGGGCGTCGAGATGTTCGCCAGATCGCGCAACCGCGTCGGCGTCCCGTAATACATCACCTGCACGCCGTCCACCAGCGCCGGAGACGCCTTGCCCGTCCGCAACCCCGCGAACTGATCCTTCAACACCTTGAGCGTGTTGTCCATCTTCTCCATCGCGTCGAGAAGCACCTCATCCAACGTTTCCATCGTCTTCCTCCCGCCTCAAACCGTCCAGAAACACGTCACGCCTTGTCGCCGACCAGCGTGCCGATCGTCTCGCCACACACGATCCGCTCCAGCGCGTCCTCGTCGTAAAAATCGAAAACCACGATCGGGATCTTGTTGTCCATGCACAGCGCGAACGCCGCCGAGTCCATCACCTTCAGCCGCTTGCGCAGCGCATCCTCATACGTCACCGTCTCATACCGCTTCGCGTTCGGGTCCACGTTCGGGTCTGCCGTGTAGATCCCGTCCACCTTCGTCGCCTTCAGCAGCACCTCCGCGCCGATCTCGCTCGCGCGCAGCGCCGCCGCCGAATCCGTGCTGAAATACGG
>JACFNY010000515.1 GCA_019454625.1 Sphingomonadaceae bacterium | reverse complement strand
CGCGCTGATCGGCGGCGACGGCAAGGGCGCGCTCGACAATCTCGCGGCGCAATACGCGCTCGGCACCAGCCCCGACGCGCTGTTCGAGGCGCTGCTGGAACTCGTCCACGGCGTCACGCGCGCGCAGGTGACGGGCGCGCCCGACGCGGCGATGTCCGAGGAGGAGCGCGCCGCCGTTTCGGAATGGGCGGAAAGCCTCGGCGCGCCGGTGCTGCACCGCCTCTGGCAGTTGTTGCTCAAGGGGCTCTCCGAGATCCGCAGCGCGCCGATGCCGATGCAGGCGGCGGAGATGGCGCTGCTGCGCATCATCCATTCGTCCACCTTGCCCGATCCGGGCGACCTCGTGCGCCGTCTGCTCGCCGAGCCGCGCGGGGAGGGGAGCGCGCCGACCGAGCTGCGTTCGCCGCCGCCCTCCGCCCCCTCGGCGCACAGGGAGACGCCGCGCGACTTCAAGGCGTTCGTGAAGATGTTCGAGGACGGCCACGAGCCGGTGCTCGAGACCATCCTGCACGATCGCTGCCAGCTCCTCCGCTATGCCCCGCCGACGATCGAGCTGAATGCCGGGGATGCCCCCGCCGACTTCGCATCGCGGCTCGGCGCGTGCCTCAAGGAGTGGACCGGCGAGCGCTGGGCGGTGACGCTCACCACCTCGCCCGGGGCACCGAGCCTGAAGGCGCAGGCCGAGGCCGAGGCGGCGGCGAAGCGGGCGCGCGTGATGGCCGATCCGGCGGTCCGCGCGGTGTTCGAGGTCTTCCCGGACGCCGAACTCGTCGACTATGAGATCGCCGACCCATCCGAAACCGAATCATCGAGGAGCGCGCAGTGAAGAACCTTCAGGACATCATGAAGGCCGCGCAGAACGTGCAGGAAGAGCTGCAGAAGGCGCAGGCCAAGCTCGACACCATCGAGGTGCAGGGCGTCGCGGGCGGCGGCATGGTGAAGGTGCGCGCCAGCGCCAAGGGCCGCATCATCAAGATCGACATCGACCCGTCGCTGCTCGTTCCCGACGACAAGGAGATGCTGGAGGACCTGCTCGCCGCCGCGTTCAACGACGCGCGCGCCAAGGCGGACGCGGCCTCCAACGAGGAAATGCAGAAGATGCAGTCGGCGCTGCCGCTCCCACCGGGCTTCAAGCTGCCGTTCTAGTTTCCGGCCTGCCGTTTCGCCGCGATAGACGTGCGAAGCTGGTTCGCCGCGATCTCGCGCGCCTTTTCGCGGGGGAGGCCGAGCGCCGCCGCCATCGGCCCGCCGAGAAGCGCGTTGCCGAGCGCGGTG
>JACFNY010000514.1 GCA_019454625.1 Sphingomonadaceae bacterium | reverse complement strand
GACAAGATGGCGACGCCCGGCTACCAGCCGATCGTGGACGCGGACATCCCGGTCGTCGATCTCGGCGGCGGGCGGGCGCGGCTCATCGCGGGCACGCTCGGCGGCAAGACCGGCCCGGCGCGGACGTTCACGCCGGTCAACGTCTGGGACGTGCGGCTGGACCGCGACGCCGACGTGACGCTCGACCTGCCCGAAGGCCACACGACGCTCGTCGTCGTGCTGTCGGGCCACGTGACGGTGAACGGCACCGATGCGGGCGGCGCCGAGGTGCTGGAGCTCAGCCGCACGGGCACGTCCACGCGGATCGCGGCCTCCGGCGACAGCACGCTGCTCGTCCTCACCGGGGAGCCGATCGAGGAGCCGATCGTCGGCTACGGCCCCTTCGTGATGAACAGCGAGGCGGAGATCCGCGCCGCCATCGACGACTTCAACAGCGGTCGCTTCGGGCGGATGGCTGCGGCATAGTGGATCGGGAGGCAGGCGCGCGCTCTGCCTCCCGTTTCTTTCGCGAAGGAGCCGACATGGCCGAAATCACCATCGCGCGCGTGACCGCGAATATCGGCACGGACGACTACAAGGTCGACGTCCGCGCCGGGCATCACGCGTTCGTGTCCGACGAGCCCGAAACGCTCGGCGGCAAGGATACGGGGCCCGCCCCGTTCCAGCTTCTGCTCGCCGCGCTCGGCTCGTGCACGGCGATCACGCTCAGGATGTACGCGAAGCGCAAAGGCTGGCCGCTGGAAAGCGCCGAAGTCGCGATGCGGCACCTGAAGGACGGCGACACCGCGCAGATCGAGCGCGTGCTGACGCTGACCGGCGACCTCTCCGATGAGCAGCGCGCGCAGCTGGCGGACATCGCCGAGCGCACGCCGGTGACGCTCGCGATCAAGGCCGGCGTGCCGGTGGAAACGACGCTCAGCGCATCCTGATCACGGCTTTCCCGACGAGCGTCCCCGCCGCCATCGCCGCGAACGCCTCGTCGGCGCGCGCCAGCGGCACTTCGAGGCCGATGACGGGCCGGTAACGCCCCGACGCGGCGAGCGCGTCGATCTCCGCGCGGGCGCGGGCGCCGCCCGCCGGGTCGCGGCGGCCGAATTCCCCGGCCCGCACACCGACGATCTCGATGCCCTTGATGAGCGCGTAGTTTGCCGCGAACGGCTCCGGGATGCCGCCCGCGAAGCCGATCAGCAGGTAGCGCCCGGTCCAGCGCAGCGTCCGCACGGCGGGCGCGAACAGCGCGCCACCGACCGGATCGAACACAACGTCGATACGGTCC
>JACFNY010000513.1 GCA_019454625.1 Sphingomonadaceae bacterium | reverse complement strand
GTGCCGTCGGGCAGCTTGAGCATCTGCAGGATGTTCGAGACGCAGCCGATCTCGTAGATATCTTCGGCGACCGGTTCGTCTTTCGACGCGTTCTTCTGGGCGACGAGCATGATGCTCTTGCCCTGCTCCATCGCGGCCTCGAGCGCCTTGATCGACTTCGGCCGGCCGACGAACAACGGAATCACCATGTGCGGAAACACCACCACGTCGCGCAGCGGAAGCAGCGGCAGCGACTGCAGTTTCGGTGTTTGGGCTTCGGACATTCGGATCTCCAGGTGGTCTCCCTCGCGATGTTGCGGCGCACGAGGGGATTTCAAGTGAACAGCGACCCGGGGGGATCGGGTCGAGGATACGCCCAAACGACTCCTCGCCTCGAAGGCGTGGGCGCAATGCGGACGATTTGCGCAACAGGGCGGACGAGCGATGCCGCCCGGGGAACGAGCGGCGCGAAAAGAGACGGTGAAGGGTAAAGGGTGAAGGGTGAAGGGGAGAACCGAAACGCGCCGCTCATCGCAGCCGGGGCTATTCCCCTTCTCCCTTGACCCTTCTCCCTTCTCTTCCTGATCAGTTCGACCCGGAAACGCGCGGCGCGTCCGCGTAGATGACGAGCGGCTTGCCGTCGCCTTCGATCGCGTTCTCGTCGACCACGACCTTCTGCACGTTCTGCAGGCTGGGCAGGTCGAACATGATGTCGAGCAGCGTCTGCTCGAGGATGGAGCGCAGTCCGCGCGCTCCGGTCTTGCGCTTGAGCGCGCGTCGGGCGATCGCCTGCAGCGCCGCCGGCCGGATCTCGAGGTCTACGCCTTCCATCGAGAACAGCCGCTGGTACTGCTTGACGAGCGCGTTCTTCGGCTCGACGAGGATCTGCACCAGCGCCTCGTCGTTCAGCTCGTCGAGCGTGGCGACCACCGGCAGGCGGCCGACCAGCTCGGGGATGAGGCCGAACTTGACGAGGTCTTCGGGCTCGACCTCGCGCAGCACGTCGCCCACCGCGCGCTCGGCCGCACTGCGCACCTCGGCGCCGAAGCCGATGCCGGTGCGCTCGGAGCGATTGCGAATGACCTTCTCGAGGCCGTCGAAGGCGCCGCCGCAGATGAACAGGATGTTCGTCGTGTCGATCTGCACGAAATCCTGGTTCGGGTGCTTGCGCCCGCCCTGCGGCGGAACCGACGCGATCGTGCCTTCGATGAGCTTGAGCAGCGCCTGCTGCACGCCCTCACCGGAGACGTCGCGCGTGATCGACGGGTTGTCGGACTTGCGCGAGATCTTGTCGATCT
>JACFNY010000512.1:761-1282 GCA_019454625.1 Sphingomonadaceae bacterium | reverse complement strand
CTCGGTCGGGCTGAGGTGCGCGCGGATCTGATCGGCGTTGCGCACGCCGTCGCGATTGTGATCCCCCAGCGCGTCGGTCGGATCGAGCGGGTCGAGGCCGAGCAGGATCTCCAGGTGGTCGGAGAGGCGGTCCCCGTCCGTGTCCGGGTTATGCGGATCCGTCTTGAGAAACGCCTCTTCACAGTCCTTGAGCCCGTCGCCGTCGCTGTCGTCGCGTTCCGTGCATGGGAGCTGTGGTTTGTTCGGGTCCGTCGGGTCAAACCCGGACACGCGATTGCGGTGCTCGACGAAATCGGAGTAGCCGTCGCCGTCGGTGTCGATCGGATCGGGACACGTGGCGCTCCGCCCGATGCACGTCTTCAGCGCTATCTCTTCGTCGTCGCTGAGCCCGTCACCGTCCGTGTCGATCGCCTCTGCTTTGCCTGTCGCGATGACATTGGTGTTCGTTACGATCAAGCTGACCAGATCGTTTTCCTCCTTGAATGACGTGTAGTCGATGTTCAAAAAGTAGATCTGGTCCG
>JACFNY010000512.1:255-751 GCA_019454625.1 Sphingomonadaceae bacterium | reverse complement strand
AATTCCGTGAATCCGCCTCGGCCGTGGACGGCCATCTCGCTCAGGATCGACGCTCCCGCGGCCCTGTCGAGCCCGAAGGGCGCCGCGAGCGGGTCGCTCGCCGCCTCTGGATCGAACAAAAAGCCCGTGTGAAGGCGGATCTCTCCGACATGGAAGAAGTCCTGCAGCGCGATCAGGTCATCGACGGACCGGAGTAGCTGAGCGGGTTGGTTGTAGTCCGCGCCTCGATCGAGGTCCGGGTAGAGGGCTGGATCCACCGGCGGATTGAACGCCTTCGACCAGTCCTCTCGCGGCACGCTGCAGATTAGATAGTCGTCAACGCAGGTGTCGACCCGGCAGTGTTGGTGCTCCGGGCACGTCGACGCACCGCACGGCGTCGGTGACGAGCTGCACTGCGGGTCCGGCGACCCGTCGGAGAAGAAGATCACGACGTACTTCGATCGCGACCGCTCCGCCGGGGTGCTCTTGATGATGTCCTTGCTCAACATCGCGTACG
>JACFNY010000512.1:0-245 GCA_019454625.1 Sphingomonadaceae bacterium | reverse complement strand
CCTTGATAATCCGTCAAGCGGTCGGCGGTCGCGAGGCGCGCGCTGATCGCCGCGATGTCCGGGCTAGCGGTGAATCCATCCGTCAGGACATCGATCTGCGCGTCGAAAGCGATGACACCGAACTCCACGCCCGGATATCCGGCGTAGCTCTGGAGCACCTTCGAGACGGCCTGCGCCCTCATCTGCCCGCGGTCCGTCACGCTCATCGAGAGCGACGTGTCGACGAGGAAGAGGACCTTCACCGG
>JACFNY010000045.1 GCA_019454625.1 Sphingomonadaceae bacterium | reverse complement strand
CGACCGCTGGGGCGGCTCGATCACCGGGCACACCACCATTCAGGGCGACCGCGATTTCGGCGACATCAGGGGCGGCAACGCCTACCTGAACGGTCCGCTGGTGCCCTCGCTGATCGGCGTCGCCCTGCGCGGCAGCTATTCCGAGCGCGCGCGGTCGGAGATCGCGTACCTCAACCTCGCCGGCGTGCCGACCCCCGTCACCGGCTTCGGGCCGAACCCGACGCGGAACCGCATCTGGTCGGCGGGTGGCCGCATCAGCCTGACGCCGCACGCCGATCACGACCTCTGGGTGGACGTCGATTTCGCCGACCAGTGGTACGACAACTCCAAGGCCCAGATGGGCACGAACACCGTTGCCGGCGGCTACGAGGACGCGCTGGAGTTCAAGCGCCAGCAGTACGTCCTCGCCCACAACTGGCGTCTGCCGTTCGGCACGCTGGAAAGCACGCTGTCGCACAACGTCACGGAGACGTTCGGCCGTCTCATTCCGGCGCTGGTGCCGGTGAAGGGCGGCGGGCCGCGCACGCTCGAAAGCACCAGCACCATCTTCGACACCAAGTTCTCCTCGCAGGTCGCCAACCACACCTTCACGCTCGGCGGCCAGTACTGGGACGCAGAGATGATCGACGGCGTGGCGTCCGCGCCGTTCACCTTCGAGCAGTGGTCGCTGTTCGCCGAGGACGAATGGCGCATCGTCGAGAACTTCGCCCTCACCGTGGGCGGCCGCTACGACGACCATTCCACCTTCGGCAGCCACTTCAGCCCGCGCGGCTACGCGGTTTGGAACGCCACCGACAACTGGACGCTGAAGGGCGGCGTCAGCGCCGGCTACAAGGCCCCGCGCCTCGAGCAGCTCGCGCCCGGCATCAACGGCTTCGGCAGCCAGGGCCGTCTGCCGCTGATCGGCACGCCGGGCCTCAAGCCCGAGACCAGCATCGCCACCGAGCTCGCCGTCTTCTACGACAACCGCGAGAACTTCCGCGCCAGCCTCACCGTCTTCCGCAACGACTACGACGACAAGATCTCGTCCAGCGACGATCCGGTCGACAACTGCACCTTCGGCGTCAGCGCGGCGGACTACGAGGCCGGGAACTACAGCAAGACCGACTGCGTCGATGTCGGCTTCTATCCGACCACCGCGACCTTCGGCCAGTCGGTGAACATCGACAAGGCGCGCACCGAGGGCTTCGAGGCCACGGTGCGCTGGGAGCCCGTGCCGTCGCTGACGCTCTCGGGCAACTACACGTACACGGACAGCGAGCAGCGCAGCGGCCCCTCGAAGGGCCAGCCTCTGACGAACACGCCCAAGCACATGCTGAACGGGCAGGTCCGCTGGCAGGCGACCGACATCCTGAACCTGTGGCTGCGCGGCGAGTACCGCAGCCGCCGCTATCGCTCGCCGGACACGGGATCCGCGAACGCCAAGGCGCTCTACGGCGACTACAGGTCCTATGCCGTCTTCCACCTCGGCGGTTCGTTCCGGATCGACGCGTTCACCTTGAGCGCCACGGTCTACAACCTGCTCAACACCGATTTCGTGGACTACCAGCCGGCGACGAGCAGCACCGGCGCGCCCACCTTCGTCAACCGCTACATCAACAACCAGGAACCGCGCCGCCTCTGGCTTTCCGCCAAGGTCGATTTCTAGCGCACGCCCGCAAGACACACCTATCGGTCAGGAAACAGCGCGGAGAGGCCCTCCGCGCTGTTTTTTTTGTCGCGACCGTGCCGGGGCCGATCATTTCCGGATCATTGCTGTCTTGTTTCATTGATATTGACTCTGAGAATTATTCTTAATAACTGACCCCGCACACACAAACTGCGGGGGTTTTCCAAATGTCAGATCGTATGTCCTCTCCTCTTCGCGCGCACTCGGCCTTCCTGGCCCTGTCTTGCGTCGGCTTCGTGGCCAGCGCGCTTCCTGCCCATGCACAGGAAGAACCGAAGAAGCTCGGCGGCGTCACCGTCACCGACACGGCCGTCGACGATGAGATCAAGGTCGAGAAGGCCGAGTCTCCCAAGTACGTCCGCCCGCTCCTCGACACACCGCAGACCATCACGGTCATCAGCAACACCACGCTGAAGCAGCAGAACCTGCTCAGCCTGCGCGACGCCCTCAGCACCATTCCGGGCATCACCTTCGGCGCCGGCGAAGGCGGCGGCGGCTACGGCGACAGCATCAACCTGCGCGGCCAGAGCCTGACCAGCACGGGCGACATCCAGATCGACGGCGTCCGCGACGCGGCGCAGTACAGCCGCTCCGACACCTTCAACATCGAGCAGATCGAGGTCGTGAACGGCGCCAATTCGGTCTACGGCGGCTCGGGCTCGACGAGCGGCACGATCAACCTCGTCACCAAGCGCCCGAAGGCGGACAACCTCACGGTCGCGCAGGCCGGCATCGGCACGGACAACTACTACCGCGCCACGATCGACAGCAACCTCAGGCTCTCCGACCTCATCGCGGTCCGCCTCAACGCCGTGTACCACGAGAACGACATCCCCGGCCGCGATTTCGACAGCAACGAGCGCTGGGGCATCGCGCCCGCGATCACCATCGGCATCGACGGTCCGACGTCGCTGACGCTGCTCTACACGCACCAGAAGGACGACAACACGCCGCAATACGGCGTCTTCTACTACGACAACGCCTTCTACGACGGCCCGCTGCCGGGCGTATCCGACTCCGGCTACTACGGCTTCAAGAACGTCGACTACCAGAAGCAGACGGTCGATCAGGCGACCATCATCCTCGCGCACGCGTTCAACGAACGCGTTTCGCTCCGGAACCTCGCCCGCTGGCAGCGCGTCGAACAAAACCTCGTCGTCGACCCGCCGCAGGGCCCGAACATCTGCCTTGCGGACGGAACGACGCCCACGGGTACGGCCTGCGCTACCGGTCAGGCGCCGGGCACCTACCGCCCGGGCGGCCCGCGCGGCAACGCGCGCTTCACGGAGAACCAGAGCCTGTTCAACCAGCTCGACGTGACGTTCCGGTTCGGGCCCGAAAGCGAGCATGTGCTGAACGTCGGGGCTTCCTACCTCAAGGAGGACTACACGCTCGACGGCGGCAACGTGCTGCGGAACCCGGGCGGGGCGACGCCCAATCCGGCGCTGGACGAGATCGACCTCTACGATCCCGATCCGGTCTACACCGGCCCCGTCAACTTCGTCCGCAATCGTCACGACGACGGCGACGCGACCAACAAGGCGGTTTATGCGTTCGGCGCCTTCAAGCTGTTCGAACAGCTCGAGCTGAACGCCGGCGTCCGCTACGAGAACGCGCGCCAGACGTTCCGTCAGGACAGCATCGCGACTCCGGCCACCGGAGGCGCCTACACGGCGGGCCTGCCCCAGTCTTCGGACGACAACCTGTTCTCGTATCGCGCCGGCCTCGTCTACAAGCCGGTCCCGGCGGTCAGCGTCTACGCGGCTTACGGAAACGCGCGCAATCCGACCTCGACATCGACGCGCGCGGGCTGCGGCCTTGCCAGCGGCGCGACGAACGGCTTCGATCCGTGCAGCGGCAAGCCGGAAAAGACCGTGAACTACGAGGTTGGCGTGAAGGCCGATCTGTTCGACGCGCGGCTTCAGCTCACCGCGGCCCTGTTCCGCAACGAACGGACCAATTTCCGCGTCACCGCGAACGATCCGCTCATCGGGACGGCACAGGTTCCGGACGGCCGCAGCCGCGTGAACGGCCTCGCGCTGGGCGCAACCGGCAATATCACGCCGGAATGGGCGATCTTCGCCAACTACACCTACCTCGACAGCAAGGTGAAGCAGAGCGTTTCCGACTTCTGCCGGGAAAACCCCGGCGAGGGCACCTGCCCCACGTTCGACGCGCAGGCCGGAAACCCGCTCACGAACACGCCGAAGCATTCGGGCAGCCTGTTCACCACCTACACGCTGCCGTTCGGCCTGCAGATCGGCTACGGCCTCACCTATCAGGGCAGCTTCTGGCTGAACAACGCGCAGAACGCGGCCGGCAACGCCGTGTTCTACAAGGCGGATGACTATCTCATCCACCGCGCCTTCGCCTCCTACGCGTTCGGCAACGGCCTGACGGCGCAGATCAACGTGCAGAACTTCACCAACGAGCGTTACTTCACCAGCATCCGCAACAACGGATGGGCGCTTCCGGGTGAAGACCGGTCTGCGGTGCTCAGCCTGTTCTACAGTTTCTGAGCCTGCGCTATGGGCAAGAGTGGTTCAGGGGGATCGCTCTTGCCCACCAGCATCCCCGGTGCTGATATTCCGGCGGGTCAAACGGTTTTGAAGATCGGTTCCAGAGCATGATGATCGTGATTCCCGAACTGCTCGATGCGGAGGCGCTGGCGCGCGTGCGGGCGATCGTCGATGCCGCCGAATGGGTCGACGGCAACGTCACCTCCGGCTACCAGTCGGCGCTCGCCAAGCGCAACATGCAGCTTCCCGAGGAGAGCGCCGCCGCGCGCGAGGCCGGCGGGATCATCCTCGACGCGCTCGGCAAGACGCCGCTCTTCATCGCCGCCGCGCTGCCGCTCAAGGTCTATCCGCCGCTCTTCAACAGCTACGAGGGCGGGCAGACCTTCGGGGTCCACATCGACAACGCCGTCCGCATCCAGCGCGGCAGCGATTTCCGCATCCGCAGCGACCTGTCGGCGACGCTGTTCCTCGAGGACCCCGACGCCTACGACGGCGGCGAGCTCACCGTCGAGGACCAGTTCGGCGTCCAGCAGGTGAAGCTGCCCGCCGGGCACATGGTGCTCTATCCGGCGTCGAGCCTGCACCGCGTCGAGCCGGTCACGCGCGGAAAACGCACGGCAAGCTTCTTCTGGATCCAGTCGATGGTGCGCGACGGAGAGGCCCGGCGCGCGCTGTTCGAGATCGACACGGCGATCCAGACCATCGCGCAGGACCGCGGCCACGACGATGCCGCGATCATCCAGCTCACCGGCGTCTATCACAATCTCCTGCGGCGCTGGGCAACGACCTGACGCACCCTGCCGCGCCAGATATGCGATTGATTTGCATTAGTTGAACTTTTATAAACCGAAGGTGGCTCTGGGCCACGGAACAGGGCGTTCCCATGCACACACTTCATGCCCGCAGCGCAGACGACACGCTCGACGAGACGCTTCTTTCCGAACGCGCGTCCACGGCCGCGTCCCTCGCGTTCGAGCGTGGCGGACGCCTGTCGGCAGCCCCGCCCTCCGCGGAATATCGGCCGGGCAGCCTCGACTGGCGCGCCCTGCTGGCCGTCGCAGCGCTTCATATTGCGCTCGGCGCGGTCCTCATCCGGACGCAGGTGATTCCGCCGCACGCCGTGCAATCGGCGATGGACCTGCTCGACCTGTCGGCGCCGCCCCCCGCGCCCGAAGCGCCGCCGCCGCCCGACCTCGCCGAGCCCGAGATCTATGTGCCGCCGCCCGCCGTCGAGATCGTCCGCCCGTCGCCGCCGCCCATCGTCGCGACCGCCGAGCAACCGCAGCCCGCGCTCCCGGCGCCCGTTGCCATCAAGGCCCCGGCCGCACCGCGCCCCGCGTCGCCGCCGACGCTGGTCAGCGACGATCTCGGCGCCACCATGATTTCCGCGAAGCCGCCCACCTATCCGCTGGAATCGCGCCGCAAGCACGAGCAGGGCACCGTCGTTCTGCTGCTGACGCTCGGCACGGACGGCCGCGTCGCCGACATTCGCGTCGCGAAGAGCAGCGGCCACGAACGGCTCGATCGCGCCGCGCTCGGCGCCGTGCGCAACTGGCGCTGGTCACCGACGATCCGCGACGGTGTCGCCGTCGCCGTGCGGGGAACCGTCGAGATTCCCTTCGTCCTTCAGGGCTGATCAGTCGAGCATCGCGGTGAAGGCGAGACTCATCGCCTCGCTCCAACTGTCCCCGCTGCGCGAGACGATATGCGCGGCGAGGCCGAGGCGGTCGGCGAAGCGCAGCCCCTCCTCCGCGCCCAGTACCGTGATCGCCGTCGCATAGGCATCGGCGTGCATACAGTCGGCGTGGAGGACCGTGACCGAGGCGACGCCGTTCGCGGCCGGACGGCCGCTACGCGGGTCGATCGTGTGGGCGAAGCGCCCGCTGTCCGTCTCGAACCAGCGGCGGTAGTCGCCCGAGGTCGCCGCCGACAGGTCGTGCAGCGCGAGGCGCAGCGGCGGGAGCGCCGCGCCGGGCGGCATCTCCACGTCCACCCACCACGGCTGCCCGTCCGGCTTCACGCCCGCCCCGACGAGTTCGCCGCCCACTTCGACGAGGAAGTGCCTGAAGCCCCGCGTTCGCAGCCACGCCGCCGCGCGGTCGGCGCCGAAGCCCTTGGCGATCCCGGAGAAGTCGAGCGCGAGCGGCGTGATCCGGCGCGCGCGCTGCAAAAGCGTGTCGCATTCGACATGCCGCCATCCCGCCGCGCGCAGCAGCGCGGCCACCGTCTCGGCGTCGGGCGTCGCGGCACACGGCCCCGGCGGTCCGAACCCCCACGCGTCGACGAGGTCGCCGATCGTGGGATCATAGGCCCCGCCGCTCTCCTCCGCGATCCGCAGCGCAGCGGACAGCACGATCAGGAAATCCGGCGGCAGCGATTGCCACGTGCCGATCGCCGCGCGGTTGAAGCGGCTGATGTCGGACGCCGCCTCCCACGTGCTCATTTCCGCGACGACACCGTCAAGCCCACCTTGCACGCCCGCGCCGATGTCCGCGAGCTCTCCCGACGCGGGTACGACGACACGCGCCGACCAGCGCGTGCCCATCGTCTCGCCCGAAAGCGCCGCGATGCGTCCCGAGGGCTCCCTCAGCGCAAAGGCCGCGGCGGAGAGCGCCTTCGGGACGAGAATGCGCGCGCCGCCGCCGGTCAGGGCGCCAGCACCTCGAGCGTCGAGACGTAGCCGAGGCGGCGCTGATCGGCGCCCTTCACGCTGACGTTCTTGTCGCTGGCCTCGGCGCTCACCCAGTAGAGGCCCGGGTTCGGCCACGTGATCGTCACCTTGCCCTCGGCGTCGGTCTTGAGGTCCATCTGGCCGAGCTGGTCGCGGTAGCGGATGCCGCCCGGCACGACCTCGACCTCGATGCCCGCCGCGGGCTTGCCGTCGATCACGAACTGGAACGTCGCCGCCTCGCCCGAAACGAGGTCGTTCGGGTGCGTCACCGGCACCAGCTCGAGTCCCTTGCCGCTCGGCTTCAGCACCGTCTCCGTCGGCGCGCCGAGCGTCACGAACACCTCGTTGCGGCTCCAGCTCTCGGAGAGCTTCACGTCGGTCGCCCCGGCGGGGATCAGCTTGTCGATGTCGGCGGCGGACGCGCCGCGCGGCAGGCGCTTCTCCTCGCCGTTCTCCTTGTAGCTGCCGAAGATGCCGCCCCCGGCGCTGGCGATCTTGTACGTGCCCTGCTTCGTCAGCTCGACGTCGAAGGTGCTGCGATAGCGCCCCGTCGCCGGGTTCTTCAGCTCGACCTCGGCGCCGTCCGGCGCCCACGCCTTCACGTTGTTGAGCCGCAGCGGCTGATGCTCGAAGTAGAACAGGTCGTTGGAAACGGCGGCATCCACCGTCACCCAGCTCGACTGGCCGGACAGCACGGTGGAGGACGGCAGCATCCACTGCCGGTGCGCCTCGGCGGCGGTCGCGCCGAACAGCGCGGTGGAGACGGCGAGCGCGGCGAGCGTGCGGGCAGCTGCGGTTTTCATGGGTGTTGTCCTTTCGGGTTCAGCGTTTGAAGGTGGCGCTGACCGCGCCGAGTTCCGTGCTGCCGGTCGCGCTTGCGGTCTGGCCCGGCTTCGGCGGCCATGTGAACGGCAGCTTCACCAGCTCGCGGCCGCCCACCTCGCGCGCGGCCTCCACGAGCAGCGAATAGTCGCCGGGTTCGAGCGTGCCGAGCGCATCCGCGCCGAAGCTCACCTTGTGCGTGCCCGGCGCCTTGGTCGCGCCGGTGATGCCGTCCGCCGGGAACGTCAGCCCGCGGCCCGAGGCGCGCCACCACTGGCGCACGTCGCGCAGCCACTTGGTGCCCTCGTTGTCCTTCATGTCGTGGTCGTACCAGACGGCGAGCGTCTTCGCGGGCGCACCCGTCTTCTCGAGCCAGATCGCCACGTAGGGCCGGTGATACTCCGCGACGCTGAGGCGCGGGATGGTGACGGTGAGGTCGATGCTCTGCGCGGCGGCGGGCGTCGCCAGCCCCGCGAAGGCGGCCCCGGTCATCACGATACGCGTGGAAAGCTGCATTTACGAAACCCTTCAGTGGATGAAAATCAAGGCGACGAGGACGGGAATGAGCAGCCCCACCCCCACGATGGGCCACGTGCTCGGGCGCTTCGCGGCATGAAGCTGGAGCAGGAACAGCCCGGTGATCGCGAACACGAGGCAGGCGCCCGCGAAGATGTCGATGAACCACTTCCACGCCGTGCCGGAGTTGCGGCCCTTGTGGAGGTCGTTGAGGTAGGAGATCCAGCCACGGTCGGTGCTTTCGGCGGTGGCCTCGCCGGTCGCCCGGTCGATCGCCACCCAGCCGTCGCCGCCGGGGCGCGGCAGCGCGAGATAGACCTCGTCGGGCGACCATTCCGCCTCGCCGCCCGCCTTCACCGAGAACGTCTCGGCGACCCATGCCGCCACCGGCGCGGGCAGCGGCGCGCGCTCCGCCTCGCCGTCCTTCGGCGCGATACGTCCGAGCAACGCCGCCGGAAGCTGCGCCGTGTGCTCCTCGATCACGGGCTTCGCCTCAATCTCGGCGGCGTGGTTGAGCGTGATGCCGGTGATCGTGAACAGCAGCAGCCCGACGAGGCTGACGGCGGAGCTCATCCAGTGCCACGTATGAAGCTGTTTCAGCCAGAAGGCCTTGCGGCTCTTCTTGGCCCCAGCCCGGTTGGGCGTCACGCTGTGCATCGGCGCTGAATCAATCCCGTTCCTGATCGGCAGCGATGTTAACGCGAACGATTCTCAGTTACAATATAAATTCCTGCAACGCTGCGACGATGCGGCCCGGCAGGCGCCCGGATGATACGCGTTTCCGCGCCGGAATCACCTGTCGGGACGTCTCAGGCCGCGTCCTCGAACTGCAGGCGTGCGAGCCTTGCATAGAGGCCGCCCCCGGCCATCAGGTCCTCGTGGCGGCCCTGCCCCACGATCCGCCCTTCGTCCATCACGACGATCCGGTCCGCCCCGCGCACGGTGGCGAGGCGGTGCGCGATCACCAGCGTCGTGCGCCCCTGCATCAGCCGGTCGAGCGCTTCCTGCACCAGCCGCTCGCTCTCGGCGTCGAGCGCCGAGGTCGCCTCGTCGAGCAGCAGGATCGGTGCGTTGCGCAGCACGGCGCGCGCGATCGAGAGCCGCTGGCGCTGACCGCCCGAAAGCCGCGTCCCCGCCTCGCCGAGGAAGGTGTGGATGCCGTCGGGCAGCGCGCGCAGGAACTCGGAGGCGTTCGCCGCGTCCGCCGCCGCCCACACCTCGGCCTCGGTCGCGTCGGGGCGGCCGTAGAGGATGTTGTTGTAGGCGCTCTCGGCGAAGACCACGCTTTCCTGCGGCACCATCGCGATCCGCGCGCGCACCTCGGCGGGGTCGGCGTCGCGCAGCGCCACGCCGTCCACGCGCACGGCGCCGCCCTCGGGATCGTAGAATCGCTGGATGAGCTGGAACAGCGTCGATTTGCCCGCCCCCGAAGGCCCGACGACAGCGACCGTCTCGCCCGGCGCGATGTCGAGCGAGAAGTCGCTGAGCGCCTCGGTCTCCTTGCGCGTCGGATAGCGGAAGGTGACGTCGTCGAAGGTCACGCGCCCCACCGGCGGCTGCGGTAGCGGCGCGGGGTTCGCCGGCGCGGTGATCTGCGGCACCGCGTTCAGCAGCTCCTTCATGCGGCCCGCCGCGCCCGTCGCGCGCATCACGTCGCCGTAGACCTCGGTGAGCGCGCCGAACGCGCCCGCCACGATCGCGGCGGTGAGTACGAACGCGGTGATCTCGCCGCCCGTCATCACCTTGTCGATCACGTCCGTCGCGCCTTCCCACAGCACCAGCGTGATGCCGCCGAAGATGATGGTGATGACGATGGCGGTGAGCGCCGCGCGCATCCGGATGCGCCTTCGCGCCGCCACGAAGGTCGATTCCACCGCGCGGGTGAAGCGCGCCGCCTCGTTCCGCTCCTGCGTGAACGCCTGCACGATGCGGATCGCGCCGAGCGCCTCGCTGACGATCGTGCCGACGCTCGCCACGCTGTCCTGCGAGCTGCGCGAGAGCGCCTGCACGCGGCGTCCCATGATCGCCATCGGCAGCACCGCGAGCGGGATGCCGAGCAGCAGCATACCGGTCAGCTTCGAGCTGATCGTGAACAGGTAGACGACGCCGCCGATGCCGAGGATGCTGTTCCGGAGCGCCATCGACAGGCTGCTGCCGACGACCTGCTCGATGATCGCGGTGTCGGCGGTCAGCCGCGAGGCGATCTCGGAGGGGCGGTTTTCCTCGAAGAACGAGGGGTCGAGCGTCAGCAGGTTGGCGTGCACGCTCTGCCGGAGGTCGGCGATCACGCGCTCCCCGAGCCACGAGACATAATAGAAACGCACCGCCGTCGCGATGCCGAGCACGGCGACGACGCCGAGCATCCCGATGAAATAGGGCGCGATCGTCGCGCTCGACTCCGCACCGAAGCCGTTGTCGACGATGCGCTGGAAACTGCGCGGAATGGCGAGCGTCGCCAGCGCGGCGATGAACAGCGACACGAGGAATGCCGCCACCTGGAAGGGATAGCGGCGCGAAAATGTCCAGAGCAACCGCAGGTTGCCGAGAGAACGCTTTTCCTGCGGCGGCTTGCCGGA
>JACFNY010000511.1 GCA_019454625.1 Sphingomonadaceae bacterium | reverse complement strand
CCCCATCCGCTTCAGCGCCTCGACATAGATGTCCATCGTCTGCTGCGTCTCGGTCGCGCCGGAGGAGAGCAGGATCTCGAAGGTGAAGGGCTCGCCCTTCGCGTTCCTCATGGCGCCGTCCTGCACCGTCCAGCCGGCTTCGGCCATGAGTTCGATGGCGCGCGCGACATTGGCGCGGTTGCGCTCGGTGCCGTCCCCGGGCGGCAGCGTGTAGCCCTCGATGGTGCCGGGGGGCAGGTCGGCCGCGAAGGGCGCGAGAAGCTCGGCCACGCGGCCGGTCGCCGGGCCGTGGTCCATGCCGAGGAGCGAGTTCGAGAAATAGCTCTCGATCCTCGGATCCCCCGCCGCGTTCAGCGTGTCCGAGATGTAGTCGTAGGAGAAGGCGAGAATCATCGCCTCGCGCACCCGCCAGTCCGCGAAGACCGGATTGCGGGTGTTCATCACGTAGCCGGTGATGCCCGAGGGCCGCTGGTGGGGAATGAGCGACTTCACCACCTCGCCCGACGCCATCCGGGGGAAGTCGTAGTTCGACGCCCATTTCGCCGCGTTGCCTTCGCGGAACGAGGTGATCTCGCCCGCCTTGAACGCCTCGAACACGACGTCGCCGTCGCCGAAATAGTCATAGCGGATTTCGTCGAGATTGTGCTGGCCGCGGTTGAAGGGCAGGTCGGCCCCCCACCAGTCGGGATCCTTCTTCAGGGTGATGTAGCGCCCGGCTTCGTAGCTTTCGACGACATAGGGGCCGGAGCCGATGGGAAGCACGTCGAAGCCCGAGACGGTGAAATCCTTCCCCTCCCACTGCGCCTTCTTCAGGATCGGGCGCAGGCCCATGATCAGCGCGAGTTCGCGGTCGGGGGTGTTGAAGGTGAAGCGCACCGAGCGCGGTCCGGTGATCTCGGTCTTCGCCACCTTGGCCCAGCTTCCCGCGTAACGCCCGTGGCCCTGGGTGCCGAGGGTCTCGTAGCTCCAGACCACGTCCTCGGGGGTGACGGGGCTGCCATCCGAGAATCGCGCCTCGGGGCGGAGGGTGAATTCCACCCAGTCGCGGTCCGGCCCGGTCTCGACCGATTCGGCCAGAAGCCCGTAGAGCGTGAAGGGTTCGTCCCAGTTCCGGCCGAGCAGCGTCTCGTAGCCGTAGACCCCGAGTCCGTAGGGGGCCGAGCCCTTCTGGATGAAGGGATTGAGGCTGTCGAAGGCGCCGGGTTCGCCGTAGACGATTCGCCCGCCCTTAGGGGCATCGGGATTCACATAGGGCAGGGACACAAAATCCGGTGGAAGCGCCGGG
>JACFNY010000510.1 GCA_019454625.1 Sphingomonadaceae bacterium | reverse complement strand
GGTAGGTAATCGTCAGGCCCGGCAGCCGAGTGTGATTGAAGCGATCGTCCGCCGCCAGCCTTTCGACGTCGTCCGGCGACAGCGGGGTCATGACGATATCGAGGTCGCCGGCCTCGAGCGCCTGGGCGCGCGCGGTGTTGTCGCCAAGCGTGACGAACACGATCTCCCGGGTGCCCGGTTCGCCGCTCTCGTAATCGGCGTTGGCTTCGAGGGCGATCTGATGGCCACGCGACCAGCGAACGAACTTGTAAGGGCCGGAGCCGACCGGCTGGGCGGAAATATCGTGACCCGCCTCGACGAGGTGCTGGGGCACGATGCCGATGTCGAGATAGCTCAGCAGCGGCGCGTAGGGGTGCTTCAGCGTGAACTTGACCTGATGGTCGCCGAGCGCCTCGACGCTCTGGATCGGCGCGAACAGCGACGCCGCGTTCGACGCCAGCTTCGGGTCGAGGATCGTGGTGTAGGTGAAGACCACGTCGGAAGCGAGCACCGGCTTGCCGTCGTGGAACCTGGCGTCGTCGCGCAGATCGAAGATGATCGTGGTCGGATCGGTCTGCTCCCACTTCAGCGCGAGGTTTGGCTGGGGAAGAAGCCCGGGGCTGAGACGCACCAGACCGTCATAGATGAGATCCATGACGCGATAGTCGGTTGTGTTGCGCGCGGTGCGGGGGTCGAGCGACACCGCGTCGACGTCCATGCCGATGCGTACGGTTTCGTTGGCCGCATGGGCGGGAAGCGCTCCGAGCGGCAGCAGCGAAAGCGATGCCGCAAGCATCAGGCTCCTGCGATTGATAGTGAACATGAAAGGTCCTCCGATTAGCTTTCTAAGCGATTACCTGTAGTTCCCGAGGCGACGTGCTGAGGCTCTCGCAGCCCGATCCGGTAATCAGCACGTCATCCTCGATGCGAACGCCGAGCCGGCCGGGCCAGTAGAGGCCCGGCTCGATCGTGACGACGTTGCCGGCGGCGAGTTCGACATGGTTCCCGCGCATGACCTGAGGCGCTTCATGCACCTCCAGCCCAAGACCATGGCCTGTCTTGTGGACGACATAGGCGCTGAAGCGGCTTTGCTCCAGATGGCCGCGGCATCCATCGTCCAGCGCGTGCGCGGTGAGGCCGGGCCGGGCGATGTCGCGCCCGAGCGTGTTGGCCGCCAGCACGCAGTCGTAGAATTCGCGATCCTCGCGCGACACGTCGTGAATGAAGACCGTTCGCGTGATGTCGGACCGATAGCCGCCGGCGCCGACGCCGAAATCCCAGTGGTGGTCTTCGCCGTCGAGCCCGGTGCT
>JACFNY010000509.1 GCA_019454625.1 Sphingomonadaceae bacterium | reverse complement strand
AGCCCCGACAGAACGACTTTACGCATGGACACACTCGTCGTTTTCACGCGCGGGCATTCTCCCCGCCCGGCGCGCATGGAAACTCGAGGGATATTTTAGCGTTTCAAGGATTAACAAATCGGTGACTCGGGTTTTCCTTGCCGCCGCCGCGCGCCCGCGCTACCCAAGCCCTCGAACCAGCGGAGACCCACTTGGCCGAAATCCTCCCGCTCGACAAGGCGCTTCAACCCGCGCTGGCGCTGCTCGCCGCCGGCGAGGTCGTGGCGCTGCCGACCGAGACGGTCTACGGCCTTGCCGGCGACGCCACCAATGGCGAGGCCGTGGCGCGCATCTTCGAGGTCAAGGGCCGGCCGCGCTTCAACCCGCTGATCGTCCACGTCTCCAGCCTCGACATGGCGAAGGAGGTCGCGGTCTTCGACGACGTCTCGCTGAAGCTCGCGGAAAGATTCTGGCCCGGCCCGCTGACGCTGGTGCTGAAGCTGCGGCCCGGCTGCGGCATCCATCCGCTGGTGACGGCGGGCCTCGACACGGTGGCGGTGCGCATGCCGCAAGGCTTCGCGGGCAGCGTGATCGCGGCCCTGGGGCGGCCGCTCGCCGCGCCCTCGGCCAATTCGTCGGGCCGCATCAGCGGCACCACGGCCGCCGCCGTCAATGACGATCTCGGCGCGAGGATCGGGCTGATCGCCGATGGCGGGCTGACGCCGGTCGGGCTGGAATCGACCATCGTCAAGGTGGAGCGGGGCGGCGCCCGCATCCTGAGGCCGGGCGGCGTGACCGCGGAGGAGATCGAGGCGGCGCTGGGCGCGGAGGTGCTGCGCGGCGGCGCCAAAGGCATCGAGGCCCCCGGCATGATGGCCTCGCACTATGCGCCCGTGGCCGGGATGCGGCTCGATGCGGCCGAGGTGAAGGCTGGCGAGGCGCTGCTCGCCTTCGGGCCGGAGCGGATCGCCGGCGCGGAACGCGCGGTCGCCATGCTCAACCTGTCCGAAACCGGAAACCTGCGCGAGGCGGCCGCGAACCTCTACCACCACATCAAGGCGCTGGCCGGCGCGGGCGCGGCGGTCATCGCCGTCGAGCCCGTTCCCCGCCACGGTCTCGGCGAAGCGATCGCCGACCGGCTCGGCCGCGCCGCCGCGCCGAGGGACGGGTGAATGACCATGGATGCCGCCCTGATCGGACGTTTTTCCGCAATCGTCGGCCCCCGCCACGCCCTGACCGATCCGGCCGCGACCGGCCCCTTCGTCACCGAGCGGCGCGGCCTGTGGCCGGGCGCGACGCCGCTGGTCCTGC
>JACFNY010000508.1 GCA_019454625.1 Sphingomonadaceae bacterium | reverse complement strand
GAGGCCGCCGAATGTCCGGCCCGATTCCTGCGACCCGAACGAGCGGCCCCGTTGCCGAAGCCCGAGCCGGGAGGCGGTTTCGAGGAATTCGGAAGCCTTCTGGGGCTCGACGCCGACGCTGTGCTTCTCGTTCGGGCCTTCGCCGTCGGCTGCTTCCTGCCACAAGGGACGATGCCCGTGCTGTGCCTCTCCGGCTGGCAGGGCGCCGGCAAATCCATGCTCGCCTCAGCGATCAAGCGCATCGTGGATCCTTCGCTCGGGGCTCTGAGCGATGCGCCCGTCTCCAAGCGGGACATCATGCCCGCACTCGCCGACACGTATCTATTGGCGCTCGACAACCTCGACGGCTTGAGCCACGAGATGTCCAACACCCTGTGCTGCGTCCTCTCCGGAACCTCGCTCACCGCGCGGACCCTGCATACGAACCTCGGCCGCACCGTCGTCGAGACGCGGAGACCCCTGATCCTCGGCGGCATATCGAACCCGGCCACGAGAGCCGATCTGGTCGACCGTTCGATTGCGCTCGAACTCAAAGAGCGCAGCGGCGAATGGAAGCGGGAGTCCGAGCTCCTAGCCGCTCTCGAAAGCGCCGCGCCGCGAGTCTTCGGGGCGCTCTGCGACGCGCTTGCAACGGCCCTCGCGAGCGAACCACTGGTCCCGCCGCCGAGCATGCGGTTGGCCGACTTCGCCTGGTTCGCCGTCGCGTCGTGCCCGACCGTCGAACTCGCCGAAGCGACGGCACGGGTGCTCCGATCCAACACCGAAGAGTCTGCGGCCTCGACGCTGGACGACGATGTCTTCGCCATGGCAATCGTGGACAAGGCCCGCGAGCGCGGGACCTTTGAGGCCACGATGCGCGAGTTGATCGATCCGCTGCACGCCGACTGGACGCGCCGAGGCGAGGCGCCCTCGAACGCCGAAGCGGCCAAACGCAAGCTCGACCGAATCGGTCCGTTGTTGCACCAGTGCTACGGCATCCAAGTCGAGCAGCTCCCGAGAACGAACACGCGCCGCCCCTACCGGTTCACCGACCTCAACGCGGCTCTGCGAAGCCCCGCTGCCGCGGGAGCGCGCCAGGTTATGAACACCTTCGATCCGGACATGTTCCGCGACGCTCCTTTCATCGGCGATCCGGGCACCGACGGAACCGCCGCCTGACGCCATGCACGCACGTTCACGGCCCCGAGGCTCGCGACCTCGGGGCCCACGACCCTTGCCACGTCCTACCTGCGTGCTGCGGTCAACCTCAGAATCGTCTCAACTCGATTCGCCGGGCAGTCATCACATGATA
>JACFNY010000507.1 GCA_019454625.1 Sphingomonadaceae bacterium | reverse complement strand
GCCTCGCACTTCGCAATCGTGCGCGAGGCGATATGGATGTCGCCGAGCACGTCGTTGTTCTGTGCGCATTTGTGCGCGACGACCTGCGCCACGCCGCCGGCGCCGATGATGAGGATGTTCTTTTTCATGTCGGCACGGAGCCTCCTTTCAGTTTCGGGTGGGATGGCAGCCTCAGGAGAGGCTTGCCGCGTAGTCCGCATAGCTGAACTCGCGGACCGTCCTGACCGAGCCGTCCGGCTCGCGGATGGCGATCGACGGCATCTGGACGCCGTTGAACCAGTTCTTCTTGACCATGGTGTAGCCGGCCGCGTCCTGGATCGACACGCGGTCGCCCGCTTTCAGCGCGTCCGGAAAGCGGAAGGTGCCGAACACGTCGCCGGCGAGGCACGACTTGCCGCAGACCATGAACTCGTGCGCGCCCGCGTCGGGCGCGACCTTGGCGCTCTCGCGGTAGATCAGCAGGTCGAGCATGTGCGCCTCGATCGAGGAATCGACGATGGCGAGGTGCCTGCCGTTGTAGAGCGTGTCGAGCACGGTCACTTCGAGCGTCGTGCTCTTGGTGATCGCCGCCTCGCCGGGCTCGAGATAGACCTGCACCCCGAAGCGGTCGGAAAACCGCTTCAGCCGGTCGCAGAAGGCGTCGAGCGGATAGCCTTCGCCGGTGAAGTGGATGCCGCCGCCGAGGCTGACCCACTCGACCTGCGACAGCAGCGGCCCGAATTTCTGCTCGATGACGTCGAGCATGCGCGAGAACAGCGCGAAATCGTCGTTCTCGCAATTGTTGTGGATCATGAAGCCGCCGACGCGGTCGAGCACCGGCTCGACGCGCGCGGCGTCCCATTCGCCCAGCCGGCTGAACGGCCGCGCCGGGTCGGCGAGGTCGAACGAGGACGACGAGATGCCGGGATTGAGCCGCAGCCCCCGGCCGATGCCCTCCGCCCGGTCGGCGAAGCGTTCGAGCTGGCTTACCGTGTTGAAGATGACCTTGTCGGCATGGGAGATCGCCTCGTCGATCTCGTGGTCGGCCCAGGCGACGGAATAGGCGTGGGTCTCGCCGCCGAACTTCTCGCGCCCGAGCCGCACCTCGTAGAGCGAGGACGAGGTGGTGCCGTCCATATATTGGCGCATCAGGTCGAACACCGACCATGTCGCGAAGCATTTCAGCGCCAGCAGCGCCTTCGCGCCCGACAGTTCGCGCACGCGGGCTATCGTCTCCATGTTGCGCAGAAGCTTTGTCTTGTCGATCAGGTAGTAGGGGGTCTGGATCATCGGTCCTGCTCGCTGGGTGAAGG
>JACFNY010000506.1 GCA_019454625.1 Sphingomonadaceae bacterium | reverse complement strand
GATCATGGCGGGCAGCGGCAGGTCCTCGCCGATGTTGCCGGAGCCGAGCCACGGTTCGACGAGCGCGCGAAGCTCGGCATCGCCGAGCACGACGACATCGGCGAGATCGGCGCGGGCGCGCAGCATCGCAGCAACCGCCGCCGTCTGCTCGCGCTTGAGGTCGGGGTTGGGCTCGACGATCTGCACGGTGAAGCTGCGCGAAAGCCCCCCGGTGAGCGCCGCGGTCGCATTCGACAGCGCGATGCCGCCCGCGAGCGCCAGCATGGCGAGGAAGGTCATCATGCCGATGATCCACGGCAGCGTGCCGCCCGCCCACCGCCCTTCGGGCAGGAAACGGTAGCGCTGGGCGCGCGGCTGGAGCCAGGCAATCACGCGCGAAGCTCCGCTGGCTCCACGGGCGGCGGGTTGCGCAGCACGCCCATCGGATCGAGCATCTCGCCGCGGTCGAGGCGCAGGGTGATCGCGGAAGGCACGCGCGACATCAGGTGCAGCGCGTGCGTCGCCACGACGACCGTCGTGCCGAGCCGGTTGAGTTCGTGGAACAGGTGCAGCAGCCGCCCGGCCATCTCGGGATCGACGTTGCCGGTGGGCTCGTCGGCGAGCAGGATGTCGGGCCGCGCGATCACCGCGCGGGCGATGGCGACGCGCTGCTGCTCGCCGCCCGAAAGCACGGCGGGCCGTGCGTCGCGGCGCTCGGCGAGGCCGACCCACGCCATCAGCTCGTCGACGTGCGCCTTCACCTCCGCCTCGTGCACGCCCGCGATGCGAAGCGGCAGCGCGATGTTGTCGAAGGCGGTCAGGTGCTCGATCAGGCGGAAGTCCTGAAGCACGACGCCGATGCGGCGACGCAGCGCCGGGAGCGCTGTGCGCGGCAGGCTGGTGATGTCGCGCCCGAACATGTCTATACGGCCGCGCGACGGGCGCTGCGCGAGGTAGAGCAGCCTCAGCAGCGAGGTCTTGCCCGCCCCCGACGAGCCGACGAGGAACAGGAACGCGCCGGTTTCGAGCCGGAAACCGATGTCGCGCAGCACCTCCGCGCCCGTGCCGTAGCGCAGGCCGACATTGTCGAAGCGGACGATGGTGCTCATGAAAACGTCACGGTTTGCTCAGCCAGTCCGGCACCGGCAGGCCTTTTTCCGCCAGCCACGCCGGATTGTAGAGACTGGAGAGATAGCGCAGGCCCGAATCGCAGAGGATGGTGACGATGGTGTGGCCCGGCCCCATCTCCTCGGCGAGCCGCTCGGCGCCGACGATGTTGATGCCCGATGAAAGTCCGAGGCTGATGCCTTCCTCG
>JACFNY010000505.1 GCA_019454625.1 Sphingomonadaceae bacterium | reverse complement strand
CAGCGCTTCCGTCGTGGGGACTTTTGGAGCTTGCCGATCTTGAAACTGGCCGGCGGCGCCTCGTAGCCATGCGGCCCGCACTGAGAGCCGAGTGGCAAAGGAGGATCGAGGCCCGCCGGTCTTTTTTCCGGTCACTGGCGGCGCGCTATGGGCGCGAGCCGTTCGAGATTACCGACACCATCGCGTGGGATCGCCTGGGCGCCCACCTGGCCACGGGAGCGTGAGCGATGCTGCGGGCTGCAATCGCCCTCGTGATGCTGGCCGCGCTCGCGCAGGATGCGGCCGCCGAGGTGCGCGCCGTGCACACCATCGAGCCGCGCCCCTTCGGCTTTCAGGTCGATCAGGTCGCCGAGCGGCAGGCAGGCGGTGGCCTCGCCGGTGACGATCTGGGCCGAACCCTTGGGCGCCGCTTCCGCGAAGCCGACCTCGCTGATGCGGGCAAGCCGCCGGATCGCCGGATCGTGGCGTGCCACGCGCTCGCGGGTGGCGGCGTTGGCGCCGACCATCACCAGCGGCGCGATGGCCGCCGGCGGCACGTTCATCTCCGAGCGCACCGAGCGGATGCCGGAGACCAGCTCGATCAGCCAGTTGATCTCGGCGGCCGCCTCCGCGTCCTCGAAGTCCGGCGTCGGCCAGGCCGCGTGGCAGAGCAGCGTCTCGCGCGGCGCGCCGTCGGCGGAGGTCTGCACCCACAGTTCCTCGGTCATGAACGGCATCATCGGGTGGAGCAGCTTGAAGATCTCGTCGAGCACATGGGCCATCGCCGCGCGGCTCTCGGCCTTGGCCGCCTCGTCCTCGCCGGCGAAGACCGGCTTCAGGAGCTCGACATACCAGTCGCAGACGAGGTTCCAGACGAAGCGGTAGGCCCCGGCCGCCGCCTCGTTGAAGCGGAAACCGGTGATGTCGGCGGTGATCTCTTCCGTGGCGCGGGTCAGTTCCGTCAGGACCCAGCGGTTGACCGTCAGCTTCGCCGCCTCGGGGCGGAACGAAGGATCGCGCTTGACGCCGTTCATCTCGGCGAAGCGGGTGGCGTTCCACAGCTTGGTGCCGAAATTGCGGTAGCCGGCGACGCGCGCGGGGTCGAGCTTCACGTCGCGCCCCTGCGCGGCCATGATGGCCAGCGTGAAGCGCAGCGCATCCGCCCCGTATTCGTCGATCAGCTCCAGCGGGTCGATGACGTTGCCCTTGGACTTCGACATCTTGGCGCCGTGCTTGTCGCGCACCAGCGCGTGCACGTAGACGGTGTGGAACGGCTCCTCCTTCATGAAATGAAGGCCCATCATCATCATCCGGGC
>JACFNY010000504.1 GCA_019454625.1 Sphingomonadaceae bacterium | reverse complement strand
TCGCCGAGGATGACGACGCTGCCGGAAAAGCCGTGCTGGCGCAGCGCCGCCGCGGTCTCGACCCCCGCCTGGCCGCTGCCGACGATCACCACCCGCTCGATGTCGCTGTCGCTCATACCCATGCTCCCTCGGCCCCGGAAGCGGGCCGCGACCGATCTATACGCCCGGCGGTGATTGGCACAATGGCGCGGCCCGCCTAATCGGTTGCGCCGGCGGCGATTTTGGCGTTTGTGGGGGGCGGTTCCAGGAGGACACGATGTTCGAGACGCTGACGCCCGCCGCCCCCGACGGCATCCTTGCCCTGATGTCGCTCTATCGCGACGATCCGCGCCCCGGCAAGATCGATCTCGGCGTCGGCGTCTACCGCGACGAGACCGGCGCGACGCCGGTGATGCGCGCGGTGCGCGAGGCGGAACGCCGCCTGCACGAGGGCCAGACGACCAAGACCTATCTCGGCCTTGCCGGCGACACCGCGTTCAACGCGCTGATGATCGGCCTGGTGCTGGGCAAGGACGCCGACCGCACCCGGCTGCGCGCGGCGCAGGCCCCGGGCGGCACCGGCGCGCTGCGCCAGCTTGCGGACCTCATCAAGATGGCCCGGCCCGACGCCACCGTGTGGGTGCCGGACCCGACCTGGCCGAACCACCTGCCGATCCTGCGCGCCGCCGGGCTGAAGTTCGCCGCCTTCCCCTATTACGATCCGGCGCAGGGCGTCACCTTCGACGCCGCCGTCGCCACGCTCGCCACGGCGGCCGCCGGCGACGTGGTGCTGCTGCACGGCTGCTGCCACAACCCGACCGGCGCCGACCTGTCGCTCGACCAGTGGGGCGCCATTGCCGACCTCGCCGTCGCGCGCGGCCTCACCCCCTTCGTCGACATCGCCTATCAGGGCTTCGGCCAGGGGCTGGACGAGGACGCGGCCGGCGTGCGGCTGCTGGCGGCCAAGGTGCCGGAGATGCTGGTGGCGGCAAGCTGCTCCAAGAACTTCTCGGTCTATCGCGACCGCGTTGGCGCGGCGATCCTGCTCGGCCGCAACGCGACGGAAGCCGACGCGGCCTTCAGCCAGTTGCTCGCCGTCGGCCGCGGCATCTGGTCGATGCCGCCCGACCACGCCGCCGCCTGCGTCCGCATCGTGCTCGAGGACGAGGCGCTGCGCGCCGGCTGGCAGGGCGAGCTCGACACCGTGCGCGCTCGCATGCTGGCGCTGCGCCAGGGCTTTGCCGAGGCCCTGCGCCGGGCGTCGAACTCCGACCGCTTCGACTTCATCGCCGGCCAGCGCGGCATGTTCTCCCGCCT
>JACFNY010000503.1 GCA_019454625.1 Sphingomonadaceae bacterium | reverse complement strand
CGGCGATGCCGATCATGGCGTCGATGAAGCGGTCGAGCTCGCGCTTCGGCTCGCTCTCGGTCGGCTCGACCATCAGCGTGCCGGCAACCGGGAACGACATCGTCGGCGCGTGGAAGCCGTAGTCGATCAGCCGCTTGGCTATGTCCTCGACGCCGATGCCGGAGCTTGCCTTCAGCACGCGGGTGTCGAGGATGCACTCATGCGCGACGCGGCCGTTCCTGCCGGCATAGAGCACGGGATAGCGGCCCTTCAGCCGCTCCGCGACGTAGTTCGCCGCGAGGATCGCCGTCTCAGTCGCCCGCTTCAGGCCGGCGGCGCCCGTCATGCGGATATACATCCAGGTGATCGGCAGGATCGAGGCCGAGCCGAACGGCGCGGCCGACACCGCATGGCCGGAACCCTGCGCGACATGGCCCGGTACGAACGGCACGAGGTGCGCCGCGACGCCGATCGGCCCGACGCCGGGGCCGCCGCCGCCATGCGGGATGCAGAACGTCTTGTGCAGGTTCATGTGGCAGACGTCGGCGCCGATGTCGCCCGGCCGCGCCAGACCGACCATGGCGTTCAGGTTCGCCCCGTCGAGATAGACCTGGCCGCCATGGGCGTGCACGGTGTCGCAGATGTCGCGCACCCCTTCCTCGAACACGCCGTGCGTCGAGGGATAGGTGATCATCAGCGCCGCCAGCCGCCCGGCATACTGCGCCGCCTTGGCCTTCAAATCCTCGACGTCGATGTTGCCGTCCTCGGTGCATTTGACGACGACGACGTCCATGCCCGCCATCGCCGCGCTCGCCGGGTTGGTGCCGTGCGCGGAAGAGGGGATCAAGCAGACGGTGCGCTGCGCGTCGCCGCGCGCGAGGTGGTAGCGGCGGATGGCGATCAGCCCGGCATATTCGCCCTGGCTGCCGGCATTGGGTTGCAGCGAGACGCCGGCGAAGCCGGTGATCTCGCAAAGCCACGCCTCCAGATCGCCGGTCATCGCCTCGTAGCCGGCCGAATGGGCCGCCGGCGCGAAGGGATGCAGATTGGCGACAGTCGGCCACGAGACCGGCATCATCTCGGCGGCGGCGTTGAGCTTCATCGTGCACGAGCCGAGCGGGATCATCGCCCGGTCGAGCGCGAGGTCCTTGTCGGCCAGCCGGCGCAGATAGCGCATCATCTCCGTCTCGGAGCGATTGTCGTGGAACGCGGCCTGCGTCAGGAAGCCCTTGCCGCGCGGCGCGCCGGGAACGGTGCTCGCGGCCTCCGCCGGCACGCTCGCCCCGAACAGGGCGGCGATGGCCTGAAGGTCGTCCTC
>JACFNY010000502.1 GCA_019454625.1 Sphingomonadaceae bacterium | reverse complement strand
CGTCCATGAATATGATTATGTCGTCGTGCCGATCCAGGGCGGCGCGCTGACGGTTCTCGACGGCGATACGCGGATCGGCGACCGGTTCCTGCTGACCTCGTCGCAGCTTCAGGGCTTCCGCTACGGCGGCGTCGGCCCGCGCGACCTGGCGGTCTCGAACCGGGACGCGCTCGGCGGCAACTATTTCGTCGTCGCCAAGCTCGAGGCCGAATTCCCGCTGGGCCTGCCCGAGGAATACGGGATTTCGGGAGGGGCGTTCTTCAATGCCGGCTCGCTCTGGGGGCTGGACGACCGCGCGGGCGGCCCGCTGGGGCTCGACCCGGTGGACGACAGCTTCCACCTGCGTTCTTCGGTCGGGCTCTCGGTGTTCTGGAACACCCCGATCGGCCCCCTGCGCTTCAACTTCACGCAGCCGTTGCAGAAGCAGGACTATGACAAGACGCAGACCTTCGACGTCTCGATCCAGACCCGGTTCTGACTTCGGCAGGGGGATTGGCGCGGCGGCGGTGCTGGCGCTGACGCTGGCCGCCCCCGCCGTGGCGCAGGATGCCCCGCCGCCGCCGGTGGCGCCGGGCCTTGGCTACACGACCACCGTCGAGGTGCCGCCGCAGTTTCTGACCGTCGACCAGGACCGGCTCTTCGCTGACAGCGCCTTCGGCAAGCGTGTCGCCGCCGAGATCGAGACGCGCTCGCGCGCGCTGGCAAGCGAGAACCGCGGCATCGAGGCGCAACTGATGGCGGAAGAGCAGGCGCTGACGCGCGACCGCGCCGCGCTCGCGCCCGACGAATTCCGCCGCCGTGCCGACGATTTCGACGCGCGCGTGCAGCGCATCCGGGCCGAGCAGGACGCCAAGAGCCGCGCGCTGGGCGCCTTCCGCGATGCCGAGCAGCAGCGCTTTGTGGCCGCGCTGGGCGGGGTGCTGGCCGATCTCGCGCGCGAGCGGGGCGCGCTGGCGGTGATGGACCGCCGGGTGCTTCTGGTGTCCGCCGATGCCATCGACATCACCGACGATGCCGTCTCCGCGATGGACGGCGTGCTGGGCGACGGAGCGGCGCCGCAACCGTAAGAGGCGCCACCGGCGCCGCTTGTCGTGCCCTCTGCGGCTTGCTATCCCGCGCAACGACCCTGTCGCATTGGATTGAAGGAGCCGCCGATGACCGATGCCGTGACCAGCGCAGACATCCACCTGATCCAGCGCCTCATCCCGCATCGCTACCCGTTCCTGCTGGTGGACCGGGTCGAGGAGATCGACGGCGCGAAGTCCTGCGTCGGCATCAAGAACGTCACCATGAACGAG
>JACFNY010000501.1 GCA_019454625.1 Sphingomonadaceae bacterium | reverse complement strand
GCACGCGGATGAGGTCGCTCTGCGCCGCCATCTCGATGGCGTTCAGCGACTGCTGGATCACCTGCACCGCGATCACGCGCGTCGCCGCGCCGGTGCGCGCGAGCGTGCCTGCGCGCACGATGGCGCGCTGCGGCCCGACGTCGAGGCTGAGGATGATCGTCAGCGCGCGGCCCGGCTCCAGCAATTCGATCGCGCCGACGAGCGCGTGGCCGTAGGGCTCGAAGTCCGCCGCGCGCACCCCCGTGTGACGGTTGAACAGCCGCCGCGCCGCCTTGTTGACGAGCGTGACGGCGCCGTCGGCGTCGACGGTCAGCATCGCCACCGGCGCATCGTCGACGAGCGCCTCATACAAGCGCCCGGCCTCCGAGAGCTTCGCCCGTTCGGCCTGGAGCGTGCGCATACCGCCGTCGAGTGCCGCGCCGAGCGCATCGAAGCCGCCGTCCGCGCCGGGCCGCGAGAAGCGCGCCTGCATGTCGCCGAAGCGAACCGCGTCGATGAACCGCGCGATCTCCCTGTTGGTGCGCTGCACGTGCTGCCACAGCGCCCACCCCGCACCGGCGGCAAGCAGAAGCGCCACGATCCGGACGGCGCCGAGCCCCGGCGTCAGCAGCGACCACGCAAGGCCGGCGAGCGCAAGCAGCGCCAGCGCGAGCCGCAGCACGAGCCCGAGCGTGAAGCCCCGGTCAAAGCCCATGCTTTTCCATCCGGCGATAGAGCGAGGCGCGGGTGAGGCCGAGTTCGGACGCGGCGAGCGAGATGTTGTAGCCATGCTTGCGCAGCGCCGCCTCGACCAGCCGCCGCTCGACGCGCTCCAGGTTCATGTCGTCGGCAGCCGGATCGGCGGCGGTCGGCACATGCATGGGGCGCGGCGCATCGCGGCGCAGCGAGAAGTCGTCGATGCCGGGCGGCGCATCCCCGGCGAGGATCACGGCGCGCTCCACGGCATGGCGCAGCGCCCGCACGTTGCCCGGCCAGTCGTAGGCGACGACGGCATCCATCACCTCCTGCGGCACCGGCTGCACGGGCTTGCCGTACTTGCGGGCGTAGAGCGCGAAATAGTGCTCGATCAGGAGGGGAATGTCGTCGCGGCGTTCGCGCAGCGGCGGCAGCACGATCTCCACCGTGTTCAGCCGGAACAGCAGGTCCTGCCGGAACCGGCTTTCGTCGGCGAGCTGCGCGGCGGAGAGATTCGTCGCCGCGATCACGCGGATGTCGACCGGCACCGGCTTGTTGGCGCCGACGGGCGTCACCTTGCGCTGTTCGAGCGCAGTGAGCAGTTTCGGCTGCAAATGGAGCGGCA
>JACFNY010000500.1 GCA_019454625.1 Sphingomonadaceae bacterium | reverse complement strand
GAGGCGGCGGAAGATCGCGTCCTGATTGGCCGCGATCAGCAGCTCGCCGTCGCTGCACGGATAGACGTTCGACGGCGCGATGCCGGTGAGCACCGAGCCGGAGCGCTGCCTTATGTGCCCGGTCACGTCGTATTCGGGGACGAGGCTTTCCATCACCTGAAGCACGGATTCGTAGAGGCTGGCGTCGACGATCTGGCCCTTGCCGCTCCGGTGCCGCTCCTCGAGCGCGGCGAGCGCGCCGAGGCAGCCGTAGGTGCCCGCGAGGCTGTCGCCGATCGAGACGCCGAGGCGCGAGGGCGGCCGGTCCGGCGTGCCGACGATGCCGCGCCAGCCGCCCATCGCCTCGCCGATGCCGCCGAACCCGGCACGCCCCGCGTAAGGCCCGGACTGGCCGTAGCCGCTGATCCTGACGACGATGAGCCGGGGATTCTCGCGGCACAGGTCTTCAGGCGCAAGGTTCCAGCGTTCGAGCGTGCCGGCGCGGAAGTTCTCGATGAGGATGTCGGCCTTCGCGGCGAGGCGGCGCACGATCTCCTGCCCTTCGGCCTCGCGCAGGTTCGCCGCGACGGACCGCTTGTTGCGGGCGATCACCTCCCACCACACGGGCGGATCGCCGCGCCCCCACTGGCGCATCGGATCGCCCGCCTGCGGCGGCTCGACCTTGATGACGGTCGCGCCCATGTCGCCGAGCAGCTGGCCGCAGAAGGGCCCGGCGATCAGCTGCCCCAGCTCGACGACGATCAACCCTTCAAGCGGCCCCGGCACGCGCACCTCTCCCGATATTTGATTAGTATTCTAACTATTTTGGTGAAGAATGAAAGACCTGTCAGCCGCGCAGCGCCCCGGCGGTGCGGACGAGCCGCTGCGCCATCTGGTCGAGGAGCGCGGCGGGAAGCGGCTCGACAAGCCTTCCGTCCGCATCGAAGGCGCGGTCGGCGAAGGGCACCGCGACCTGCTCCGGCAGCAGCAGGAGCTGCACCGTGCCGAGCGTCTGGCGAAGCTGGATGAGCGCGCGCAGCCCACCGAACGGACCGATCGAGGCGGACATGATCGCAGCGACCTTGCCGCGATAGGCCGAAAGCGCGACCGCGGTCTCGCCGTCCGTGGGGCGCGACGCCCAGTCGATGGCGTTCTTGAGCAGGCTGGAGATCGAGCCGTTGTGCTCGGGCGTCGCGACAAGCAGGCCGTCCTGCGCGCGCAGCACGTCCTTGAGCGCGAGCGCGGCCGCCGGAAACGCCTCCGCCTCCGTGTCCTGGCAATAGATCGGCAGGTCGTAGTCGCGAAGGTCGATCTCGGTCAC
>JACFNY010000499.1 GCA_019454625.1 Sphingomonadaceae bacterium | reverse complement strand
TTGTTTCACCAATCGAGATCTTCGCCGCCGATGAGGTTGGCCGTCGTCGGCACTGGTCTGACGAGGACAAGATCCGGGTCGTCGAGGAGAGCCTGCGCGGTTATCGGCAGGGCTCGGCAACCGCGCGGCGGTATGGGATTTCGCGGTCGCTGCTTTCGATCTGGCGGCGCGAGTATCGCAGCGGGGCGCTTGGCGCGCCGGAGGCTGGCGGCGGTTTCGTGCCGCTGGTGATGGAAAGCGCCCTGCCTAAGCCAGAGGGCCGACCTTTGCGGGAAGCCAATGATGTCCGGATCGAGATCACGCTGACGAACGGGCGTTGCATGACGATCCCTGCATCACTGGCCCCTTCGCATCTGGCGGCGCTGCTGGCCGTGCTGGATCCCCGATGATCGCCTTTCCGGCGGGGGTGCGCGTCTGGATTGCGGGTGGTGTGACGGACATGCGCTGCGGGATGAACAGCCTGGCGTTGAAGGTCCAGCAGGGGCTCGGCCGCGATCCGCACGGTGGTGAGATCTTCTGCTTCCGGGGGCGCAAGGGCGATCTGATCAAGGTGCTGTGGCACGACGGGGTCGGCATGTCGCTGTATCTGAAGCGGCTGGAGGCCGGGAAGTTCATCTGGCCGACGAGCCAGAGCGGGACTTCTGTTCCCGTCTCGGCGGCCCAGCTCGGCTATCTGCTCGAAGGGATCGACTGGCGCAATCCGCGCTGGACGCAACGGCCTGCATCGGCAGGATAATTCACGCATTTCCCCTTGTTTTTCTGGAGTTTCCCGACGCCCCGTGATAGGTCTTCGACATGTCGGAGACCCCATCGGAGATCGCTGTTCTGCGCGTCGCACTTGCTGCAGCAGAGGCGCGTGCCGCCGCGGCAGAGGAAGAGCTGACACAGGCGCGCGCCGTCGTTTCCGCCTCCGATGCGATGATCCGGCACTTGCAGCTCCAGATCGCCAAACTCCGCCGTGAGCAGTTCGGCCACAGCGCCGAACGCCATGCCCGGCTGATCGAACAACTCGAGATGCAGCTCGAGGACCTGGAGACGGACCTTGGGCAGGATAGGGCAAAGACGGATACCGCCGTGGCGAAGACCACAGTTGCGGCTTTCGAACGCCGCCGGCCTGCCCGCAAGCCGTTCCCCGAGCATTTGCCTCGCGAACGGGTGGTGGTCGAAGCCCCTGCCGCCTGCACCTGCTGCGGGTCGACACGCATCGTGAAGATGGGCGAGGACATCACCGAGACGCTGGAGGTCATCCCCCGGCAGTGGAAGGTCATCCAGACCGTCCGGGAGAAGTTCACCTGCCGCGACT
>JACFNY010000498.1:266-1310 GCA_019454625.1 Sphingomonadaceae bacterium | reverse complement strand
CGGCGTTGCCGCCGAGGATGATGTCGGTGCCGCGGCCGGCCATGTTCGTCGAGACGGTGATCGCGCCTTTGCGACCGGCCTGAGCGACGACGTAGGCCTCTTTCTCGTGCTGCTTGGCGTTGAGGACCGCGTGCGGGATCCCCTTCTTTTTCAGGATCTTCGCGATAGCGTTGGATTTTTCGACGCTCGTCGTGCCGACGAGCACCGGGCGCCCGCCTTCGTGCGCCATCAGGATCTCCTCGGTGACCGCCGTGAACTTCTCGCGCTCGGTCTTGTAGACGAGGTCCTGCGCGTCCTCGCGCTTGATTGGCTTGTTCGTCGGGATCGTGACGACGTTCAGCTTGTAGGTTTTGTGGAACTCCTCGGCCTCGGTGTCCGCCGTCCCGGTCATTCCTCCGAGCTTTTTGTAGATGCGGAAGAGGTTCTGGAACGTGATGGTGGCCATCGTCCGCGTCTCTTCCTGGATGTGGACGTGCTCCTTGGCCTCTACGGCTTGGTGGAGACCGTCCGACCAGCGGCGGCCGGGCAGGACGCGGCCCGTGAAGTCGTCGATGATGAGGACCTTGCCGTCATCGGTGACGAGGTAGTTCACGTCGCGCTTGTAGAGCGTGTGCGCGCGAAGGCACTGGTTCAGGATGTGGAGCGACTCGAGGTTGACGGGATCATAGAGGTTCGAGATCGCCATCAACTTCTGCGCCGCGTCGACGCCGTCGTCGGTAAGCGAGACCGAGTGGCCCTTCTCGTCGACGACGTAGTGCTCGTCTTTGTAGAGGCGCGGGATGACCTCGTTGATCGTCTTGTACTTCTGGCTCGAGGCCTCGGCCTGACCGCTGATGATGAGCGGGGTGCGCGCCTCGTCGATTAGAATCGAGTCGACCTCGTCGACGATCGCGTAGTTGAGGTCGCGCTGGACGTAGTCGAGCGCGCTGAACTTCATGTTGTCGCGGAGGTAGTCGAAGCCGAACTCGTTGTTCTGCCCGTAGGTGATGTCCGCTCGGTAAGCGGCGATCTTCTCGCGGTCGCCCTGCTGGTTGACGACGACGC
>JACFNY010000498.1:0-256 GCA_019454625.1 Sphingomonadaceae bacterium | reverse complement strand
AGCCCGAGGAACCCGTACAGCTTGCCCATCCACTCGGCGTCGCGGCGCGCGAGGTAGTCGTTGACGGTGACGACGTGGACGCCTTTGCCCTCGAGAGCGTTCAGGTAGCAAGCGAGCGTCGCGACGAGCGTCTTGCCCTCGCCGGTCCTCATCTCGCTGATCATCCCCTTGTGGAGGACTATGCCGCCGATGAGCTGCACATCGTAGTGGCGCATCTTGAGGGCGCGCTTGCCGCCCTCGCGGCACGTGGCGAACG
>JACFNY010000497.1 GCA_019454625.1 Sphingomonadaceae bacterium | reverse complement strand
CGGGCGCTTTCCGGTCGGCACCAACGTGCTCGAGGCCGCCCGCCAGCTCGGCGTCTACGTCGAGAGCGTGTGCGGCGGCCGCGCCACCTGCGGCCGCTGCCAGATCGAGGTGCAGGAAGGCTCCTTCGCCAAGCACGGCATCGTCTCGTCCTGCGATCACATCTCGCCCAAGGGGCCGAGGGAGGAGCGCTACAACCAGGTGCGCGGCCTGCCGGAAGGCCGCCGCCTCTCCTGCTCGGCGACGGTGGAGGGCGACCTCGTCATCGATGTGCCGCAGGACACGGTGGTCAACGCCCAGGTGGTGCGCAAGGCGGCCTCCGACCGCGTCATCGAGCGCAACCCGGCCGTCCGGCTCTGCTATGTCGAGGTCGAGGAGCCCGACATGCACCGGCCGCTCGGCGACCTCGACCGGCTGAAGGCGGCGCTGGCGCGCGACTGGGGCGTCGGCGATCCGGCCGTGCCGCTGCGCCTGCTGCCGCAGGTGCAGAAGACCCTGCGCAGGGAGGGCTGGGGCGTCACCGTCGCGATCCACCACGACGAGGAAGCGGGCCGCCCGGAAATCCTCGGCCTCTGGCCGGGCCTGCACAACGCGGCCTACGGGCTCGCCTGCGACATCGGCTCGACCACCATCGCGCTTCATCTGGTCTCGCTCCTGTCGGGCCGGGTCGTGGCCTCGGCTGGCGCGTCGAACCCGCAGATCCGCTTCGGCGAAGACCTGATGAGCCGCGTCTCCTACGTGATGCTGAACCCCGACGGCCGCGAGGCGATGACGGCCGCCGTGCGCGAGGCCGTCAACGGGCTGATCGACAGGGTCTGCGCCGAGGGCGGCGTCGAGGCGGACGACATCCTCGACGCCGTCTTCGTCGCCAATCCGGTCATGCACCACCTCTTCCTCGGCATCGACCCGACCGAACTCGGTCAGGCCCCCTTCGCGCTCGCCGTCTCGGGCCCGGTCCGCACGTCGATGGCCGAACTCGGCCTCAAGGCCAACGACGGCGCGCGTGTCTATCTCCCGCCCTGCATCGCCGGCCATGTCGGCGCCGACGCCGCCGCCGCGACGCTTGCCGAAGGCCCGCACCGGCAGGATCGGATGATGCTGCTCGTCGATGTCGGCACCAATGCCGAGATCGTGCTTGGCAACCGGGCTCGCGTCGTCGCCGCCTCCTCGCCGACCGGCCCGGCCTTCGAAGGCGCGGAAATCTCGTCCGGCCAGCGCGCGGCGCCCGGCGCCATCGAACGCGTTAGGATCGATCCGGAGACGCTGGAGCCGCGCTTCCGCATCATCGGCTCGGAGAGATGGTCCGACGAGG
>JACFNY010000496.1:664-1313 GCA_019454625.1 Sphingomonadaceae bacterium | reverse complement strand
TACCTGCGCAGAGCGTCTCGACGACTACGCCGCGGCTCTCGAAGGCGATAGCGACGCCGACCACGAGAGCGAACTACTGCCCTTCTGATCAACGCAGGCTCGGCCGTCGTCATCGATGGCCGAGCCGCGTACTTGTGCGCCCAGCATGGGCGCGACCTTGCGGGTGAAAGTCCCGCCGAAAGGAGATCATCCCGATCGAAGCGAACGGCAACTGCGGAAGGGTGACCGACCGTGGGAAGGAAGCCGGGAGCGAAACCGCGGGCCGATGAACAAGAACCCGATACGAGGCGGCGCCGAGCGGGGCGAGCGAGCAAGTGATCGCGAAGCTCCCGATGATCGAGGCTCAGGCGACGTAAATCGGGCGGTCGCGCGGGGAAGGGTCGCGTTCTTACCTGGGGAGATCTCGCTTTGGGCCTGAAAGGGCCACGTGCAAGCGGAGCGAGAAGTCAGCAGAGGCCGTAGTAGCCGCGGGCAACCGAGGCGAAGGGCCGAACGGAGAGGAGAGCGAAACGCGCGTGGGTCTCGCCGGCAAACGGCCGCAGATGTCGAGGCAACTCGAGCTACCGCTTGGGGGTAGCGGCGAAACCCCGAGAGCTGAGCGGAGCGCGGAAGCGCCGACGGCGACGCACGCAAACGAGCGCTCAGGAGC
>JACFNY010000496.1:0-654 GCA_019454625.1 Sphingomonadaceae bacterium | reverse complement strand
GAGCGAGCGACCTGATGGAGCGCGTGTGCGAACGCGCGAACCTTCAGGCCGCGCTGAAACGGGTGAGGAAGAACCAGGGCAGCGCCGGCATCGATGGGATGACCGTGGGTGAGCTGCCGGACCACCTGCGCAAGCACTGGCCCGTGGTCCGTGAGCAACTGCTCGCGGGCACGTACCAGCCTTCGCCGGTGCGACGGCACGCGATCCCGAAGAGCGGCGGCGGGGAGCGAGAGCTCGGCATCCCGACCGTCGTCGATCGGTTCATCCAGCAGGCCATCCTACAGGTGCTCGGGCCTCGATTCGATCCGACCTTCTCGCAGTACAGATAGGCGCCGTGGGGCGCCCGGCGGCCCTCGAGTAGCGCGGGCGCAGGGTCGATAGGGACCGGGCGGGGGCACACGGTGCGCGCGTCGTCGGTCGGGCTCTCAGCGCGCGCGTGGCCTGCGAGCGGGGCGCGGTGCCGGTCGGGCTTTCAGCGCGTCGATCTGCTTCTCGATCTTGGCGTGGACCTTCATGTGACCGGTCAGGTCTCGGTCCACTTCGTCAAGCTGCTTCTGGACGGCCGCGAAGCCGGCCGACGTCTCGGCGCGGTGGGCGTCAACCTTCGCGTCCAGGCGCGCGAGGTCGCCGCGCATCGTCGTCATGTCGCCGCGC
>JACFNY010000044.1:1548-11214 GCA_019454625.1 Sphingomonadaceae bacterium | reverse complement strand
CGGGTGCCAGAAAGGGCAGGAGATCCGCCGGCGTCGATGTCTGGCCCGTCGTGTAGCGTCCAAGCACATAGAGCACCGGCGGCTCCTCGAAAGGCACGATCCCGCGCCGGCGCAACGCGTCGAGCCGAACGGCTTCGCCCGGCTCGTAGAGAATGAATTGCGGCGCGACGCGCTCTGTCTTCATCCACAGCAGGAAGTCGGCGAACGCCGCCTCGTTCGCGGTTCCGGGCAGGATTTCGCGCAGCGCCAGCGAGGCGGCCTGCGGCTTCACCGCCCGAACGACCGCCATCTGCTCTTCCGGACCGTAGATTCCGAGCGCCTCGGAGGTGATCTGGACCACCATGCGCTCGCCCACCTCGGCCCGGATCGCTCCGATGACGGCCTTGTAGGCATCGGCGTCGAGCAGGTGCTTGTCCTCGCCGTCGCGCACATGGGCATGGATCATCGCCGCGCCCGCCTCGAGGCATTCGGCGGCCGTGCGCGCCAGTTCGGCCGGCCCTATGGGCAGGGCGGGATGATCCGCCTTCGTCCTGCGGCCGCCATTGGGCGCGACCGCGATGGGCACACAAGGCAGAGCGCGACCGGCCGGCGGCATACGGGACTTCCCTCTTCGATGATTCATTCCGATCACATATTTCCAGTATGAAACAGATGTTGCAATAGCCGCCCGGCGGCGATAGCTTTTTCCCATGGAGCAGGGAACCGTCAGGCAGAAACTCGTCGCGGATTTCGATGCGCTGCCCGGACAGTTGCGGCAGGCGGCGCGCTACGTGCTCGACCACCCGCGCGACGTCGCGCTTCTGTCCATGCGCGAGCAGGCGCGGGAGGCGGGCGTCCAGCCGGCGACGATGACGCGGCTGGCGCAGCGGATCGGTCTCGACGGATATGACAGCATAAGGGGCGTTCACGCCGCGGCGCTGCGCGGCGGCGAGCCGCGAGGCTTCACCGCCAAGGCCGGCGTGCAGGTCGAACGGCAGAAGAAGCGGGGCGACCGGGCGCTGGCGGCGGATATGCTGGGTCGGATCGCCGCGCAGGTCGCCGGACTCGGCGATGTCGCCGGGCTCGACCGCCTCGAAAAGGCGGCGCGCACCCTGAGCGGAGCGCGCCGCATCTATTGCATCGGCATGCGCTCGAGCCATGCGATCGCCTGGCATTTCCACTATACCCTTTCCATGATCGGCGACCGTTCCGTCCTGCTCGACGGGCCGGGCGGAACCGGCATGGACCTCGCGGGACGCATCGCGCCCGGCGACGCGCTCGTGGCCGTGAGCGTGGCGCCTTATACGAAGGCGACGGTCGAGCTTGCCCGGCTGGCGTCGTCGCGCGGTGCGGCGCTGGTCGCCGTCACGGACAGCGAGGTGTCGCCGCTGGCGCGTATCGCGCGCGACGTCGTCCTGGTGCCGACCGACACCGCCTCCTTCCTCCACACGATGGCGCCCGCCTTCGCGGTCGCGGAAATCCTCGGCGCGCTGGTTGCCGGCCATGCCGGAGACGCCGCGCTCGCCGCGCTCGAGCATTTCGATGCCCAGGCCGAGGCGCTGGGAATTCACATCCAGCCAGGACGCAAACGCAAGGCCGCCGCCCCATGACCCGCATCATGCACCGCTCGCTCGTCTCGATCCCGCCCGTCGCCGTCGCCGCGCGCGGAATCGAGATCGTGGACTCGCAGGGCAAGGGCTATATCGACGCTTCGGGCGGTGCTGCCGTCTCCTGTCTCGGCCATGGCCATCCGGCGGTGCTGGAGGCGCTGCACGCGCAGCTCGACCGCATCGCCTACGCCCATACCGGCTTCTTCACCACCGAGGTTGCAGAACGGCTTGGCGAGCGGCTGGTCGAGGACGCGCCGGAGGGGCTCGACCACGTCTATCTCGTCTCGGGCGGGTCGGAGGCGGTCGAGGCGGCGCTGAAGATGGCGCGCCAGTATTTCGTCGAGATCGGCCAGCCGCAGCGCCGCCATGTTGTCGCGCGCCGCCAGAGCTATCACGGCAACACGCTCGGCGCGCTGGCCGCCGGCGGCAACGAATGGCGGCGCGAGCAGTTCCGCCCGCTGCTGATCGAGACCCATCACGTCGATCCCTGCTTTTCCTATCGCTTCCGGCGCGAGGACGAGAGCGAGGAGGACTATGCGGCGCGCGCCGCCGCCTCGCTGGAGGAGAAGCTTCTCGAACTCGGGCCCGAGACCGTCATCGCCTTCGTCGCAGAGACTGTCGTGGGCGCGACGGCCGGCGCCGTCCCGCCGGTCGGCGACTATTTCCGCCGCATCCGCGAGATCTGCGACCGCCACGGCGTGCTGCTGATCCTCGACGAGGTGATGTGCGGCATGGGCCGCACCGGCACGCTGCACGCCTGCGAGCAGGAGGGCATCGCGCCGGACCTGATGACGATCGCCAAGGGACTGGGCGGCGGCTACCAGCCCATCGGCGCGGTGCTCGTCTCCGGGGCGATCCGCGAGGCGATGCGCGCCGGTTCCGGCTTCTTCCAGCACGGCCACACCTATATGGGTCACCCCATGGCCGCGGCGGCCGGCCTTGCCGTGCAGGAAACCATCCGCCGCGACAAGCTGCTCGACAACGTCCGGACCATGGGCGCGCTGCTCGAGGCACGCCTGACCGAACGCTTCGGCAACCATCACCATGTCGGTGACATCAGGGGGCGCGGCCTGTTCCGCGCGATCGAGCTGGTGGAGGATCGCGCGAGCAAGCGCCCGTTCGCCGCCTCGCGCAAGATCAACGCGGCGCTCAAGCGCGAGGCCATGGCGCGCGGCCTGATGGTCTACCCGATGGGCGGGACCATAGACGGCGTCAACGGCGACCATGTGCTTGTGGCGCCGCCCTTCATCGTCGACGAAACCGATATCGAGCGCATCGTGTCGCGCCTCGGCGACGCGGTCGACGCGGCTGTGACTTGACGGCGCCGCCGATACGCGCACTCTTGGGACGGGGATCGGGGGGCTCCGCGCCTGCCGTCTCCGACCCCGCCTCGAAGAAGGAGACGGGCCTGCGGCACGAGGCCTGTCTTCATCCGCAAGCCCGAAAGGGGATCGTGCCCAACAGGGAGACGCACTCATGAAACGACATTCGGTACTCGGCTTCGGCCTCGTTGCGGCGATGTTCGCCTCGCTGGCGGCAGGTGCCGCCGGCGCCCAGGAACAGCGTTTCGTCTCGGTCGGCACCGGCGGCGTGACCGGCGTGTACTATCCGGTCGGCGGCGCCATCTGCCGGCTGATGAACCAGACCCGCCGCGACCACGGCATCCGCTGCTCGGTCGAGTCGACCGGCGGCTCGGTCTTCAACGTCAACGCCATCAAGGGCGGCGACCTCGAATTCGGCGTCGTGCAGTCCGACGTCCAGTACAACGCCGCCCATGGCGAGGCCGGCTTCGCCGATGGCGGGCCGCACGAGAAGCTGCGTTCGGTGTTCTCGCTCCATGCCGAGCCGCTCACCGTGGTCGCGCGCGCCGACGCCGGCATCTCCGATTTCGACGGCCTCAAGGGCAAGCGCGTCAATATCGGTAATCCCGGCTCCGGCCAGCGCGCGCTGATGGACCTGCTCATCGCGGAGAAGGGCTGGACCAACTCCGACTTCGCGTTGGCGGGCGAGCTCGCGCCCGCCGAGCAGAGCTCCCAGCTCTGCGACAACAACATCGACGCCTTCGCCTATACGGTCGGCCATCCGGCCGGCGCGATCCAGGAGGCGACCACGACCTGCGATTCCAGGATCGTTCCGGTCGAGGGCGATGTGGTCGACAAGCTGGTCGAGGAGCGCCCCTACTACTTCAAGGCGGTCATCCCCGGCGGCATGTACAACGGCAATCCCGACGACGTGAACACCTTCGGCGTCGGCGCGACCGTCGTGACCTCCGCGGACGTGCCGGACGACGTCGTCCGCGCCTTCGTCGACGCGGTGTTCAAGGACTTCGACGCCTTCAAGGGCCTGCATCCGGCGCTCGCCAACCTGAACCCGGAAGCCATGGTGAACCAGGGCAATTCCGCCCCGATGCACCCGGCCGCCGAAGCCTATTTCAAGGAAAAGGGCTGGCTTCAGTAGGGTCAAGCCGCACCCGCGAGGAAAGGCAACGCATGACGTCTTGCCGAACCTTCATCGTCTTCGCCCCGGGCGCGAAGCTGCGCGCAGACGAGCGCGCGCCCGGCTGACATCGAGGGAGGCGTTTCCGCGGGAAGCGCCTCCCTTTTCATTTCCCGGAATCGCCCACCGGAGGGGAACCGCCATGGCGACAGAGAACGAAAAGACCGCGAACGCGCCGCTGAGCGAGGCCGAGCTTCAGGATCTCGTGGCCGCGTCCGACACCGGAGCGCGAAACCCCGTCGGTTTCGCGGCATGGGTGATCTCGGGCGTGGCGCTGTGCTGGTCGCTGTTCCAGCTCTACATCGCCTCGCCGCTGCCCTTCACGCTGTCCAGCGCGACCGGCCTGCCGCTGGTGTTCAACGACACGCAGACGCGGTCGATCCACCTCGCCTTCGGCGTGTTCCTCGCCTTCACGGCCTATCCGGCCTTCGCCCGCAGCCCGCGCGACCGCATCCCGACGCTCGACTGGATATTGGCCATCCTCGCGGCCGGCGCCGCGCTCTACATCTTCATCTTCTATCGCGACCTCGCGCGCCGGCCCGGCCTGCCGATCACGCAGGACCTCGTGGTCGCCGGCATCGGCATGGTGCTGCTTCTGGAGGCGACGCGCCGCGCGCTCGGCCCGCCGCTCGCCGTCGTTGCCTTGGTCTTCCTGGCCTACGTCTTCTTCGGCTCCTCGCCGCTGGTGCCCGACATCATCCGCTGGGGCGGCGCCTCCTTCGGCCGCGCCATGGACCAGATGTGGCTGTCGACGGGCGGCGTCTTCGGCGTGCCGCTCGGCGTCTCGACCGCCTTCGTGTTCCTGTTCGTGCTGTTCGGCTCGATGCTCGACAGGGCAGGCGCCGGCAATTTCTTCATCAAGCTCGCCTTCGCGCTGCTCGGCCACATGCGCGGCGGACCGGCCAAGGCGGCCGTGCTCTCCTCGATGATGACGGGGATGATCTCCGGCTCGTCCATCGCCAATGTGGTGACGACCGGCACCTTCACCATCCCGCTGATGAAGCGCGTCGGGTTCACGCCGGAGAAGGCCGGCTCGGTCGAGGTGGCGAGTTCGGTCAACGGCCAGATCATGCCGCCGGTCATGGGCGCGGCGGCCTTCCTGATGGTCGAATATATCGGCATCCCCTATATCGACGTGATCAAGCACGCCTTCCTGCCGGCCGTCGTCTCCTACATCGCGCTGCTCTATCTCGTGCATCTGGAGGCCGTGCGCGGCGACATGCCGGTCCTGCCCAAGCGGGTGCAGTCCACCGGCGTCCAGTCGCTGCTGCGCGCCGGCATCACGCTGGCCTCGATCGTCATCCTGGCGGGCGCGGTCTACTACTTCATCGCCCTCGTGCGCATGGTCCTGCCCGGCGTCTCCGGCCCGGCGCTGATCGTGCTCCTGCTCGCCGCCTATGTGGCGCTCATCTGGTACGCGTCGCGGGTTCCCGATCTCGACCTCGACGATCCCAACGCGCCGGTGGTCGAGCTGCCGCTCGTCAAGGACGTGATCAAGACCGGCCTGCACTACCCGCTGCCGCTCTTCGTGCTCGTCTGGTTCCTGATGGTCGAGCGCCGCTCGCCCGGCCTGTCGGCCTTCTACGCGGTGCTGCTGCTCATCGTCGTCGTCCTGACCCAGAAGCCGCTCAAGGCGCTGTTTCGCGGCATCCGCGCCTCCGGGCAGGTCGCCGCCTTCCGCGAAGGCTTCGACGACCTGATCGTCGGCCTGATCGCGGGCGCGCGCAACATGATCGGCATCGCCTGCGCCACGGCCGCGGCCGGCATCATCGTCGGCACGGTCACGCTGACCGGCATCGGCCAGGTCATGGCGGAATTCGTCGAGTTCCTGTCGGGCGGCAACATCTTCCTGATTCTGGTGTTCACGGCGATCATCAGCCTCGTGCTGGGCATGGGCCTGCCGACCACGGCCAACTACATCGTCGTCTCCTCGCTGATGGCCCCGGTCATCGTCGAGGTCGGCGCGGCCAACGGCGTGCTGATCCCGCTGATCGCGGCGCATATGTTCGTCTTCTATTTCGGCATCATGGCCGACGTGACGCCGCCCGTCGGCCTCGCCTCCTTCGCGGCGGCGGCCGTTTCCGGCGGCGATCCGATCAAGACCGGCTTCGTCGCCTTCTTCTATTCGCTGCGTACGGTGCTCCTGCCCTTCATCTTCGTCTTCAACACCGACCTGCTGTTGATCGGCGTCGGCTGGGCCGGGGGAACGTGGATATTCCTCAAGGCGACCGTCGCGATGCTCATCTTCGCGGCGGCGACGCAAGGGTTCTTCATGGCGAGGAACCGCATCTGGGAGACGGTGGCGCTGCTGCTCGTCACATTCCTGCTCCTGCGTCCCGGCTTCTTCCTCGACCTGGTGCAGCCGCCCTATGACTCGATCGAGCCCCAGCGCATCTACGAGACGGTCGAGGCCCAGCCCGGCGATGCCGAGGTGCGGGTGCATATCGCCGGCCCGTCCTTCAACGACCCCGACCGGACGCTCGACCGCATCATGGCGTTCAACCTCGGCCCCGCCGGCGAATCCGGCCAGGCGCGTTTCGAAGCCGCGACCGGCCTTGCCATGCGGATCGAGGGAGACAAGGCGATCCTCGACGAGCCGCTCGATATGAACAGCCTCGCCGGCCGCACCCTGTCGGACATGGATTTCTATGCCGACGAGCCGGTGACGGTCACGACGCTCGAAGTGGCGGCAGAGCGCATGCCGCGCGAGGTGTTCTACATTCCGGCCATCCTGCTGCTCGGCCTGGTGATCTGGTCTCAGCGCCGGCGCGGCGGCACGCTCGCCGGCAATCCCAAGGCAGCGTGAGGAGCGGTGCGATGTACAGGAACATCCTTGTGACGGTCGATCTCGGCGAGGCCGAGGCGGAGAAGAAGGCGATCAAGACGGCCGTGGAGCTGGCGCGGTTCTCCGGCGCCAACCTGCATGTGCTCACGGTCGTGCCGGACTACGGCCTGTCCCTCGTCGGCGGCTTCTTCCCGAAGGACCACGAGAAGCAGGCGATCGACCACGCGAACAAGGCGTTGCACGACTATACGAAGGCGAACGTCCCGGCGGACGTGAAGCATCGCCACATCGTCGGCCACGGCTCGATCTACCGGGAGATCCTGCACTATGCCGGGGTCAGCAAGGCCGATCTCATCGTGCTCATGGCCTCCAAGCCCGGCCCGGAGAACTACCTCCTTGGACCGAACGCGGCCCGCGTGGCCCGCCATGCAAGCGTGTCCGTGCATGTGGTCAGATAGGGGCTATCTCGCTCGACGATCCTAACGGGTATTGCAAACGCCACATCCTTGCCGGTTTCGAGCGCACCAATGTGATTGCCTAGAAAATGCTCAGGCTCTGCCACGCCAATGGTGAATCCCGATTGCGTCAGAAGCCGCTTGCGTGTGGCAGCCATGTCGACACCGAAGGCACCAGCGTCAGCAACACAAGCACGATCAGATGCGCGACCATGAACGGCGGCATCTCTCGTACGAGTTCGCCCACGTTGAGCCTCACCGTTGATGAGATCACGAACAGCAGGGCCCCGACCGGTGGCGTGATCAGCCCGATCGTCAGGTTCACGATCACGATCATCGCGAAGTGGAACGGGTCGATGCCGAGACCGTGTGCGATGGGAGAGAGGATCGGCACGAGCACCATCACGCCGGGCAGCGGGTCCATGAACAGGCCGAACAGGATCAGGAGCAGGTTCACGGCAAGCAGAAAGATGATCGGGCTAAGGTTCCAGTCCGAGATGGCATCCGCAAGCGTCTGCGGAACGCTCTCTATGATGAGGACCCAGGCGAAGGCGCGGGCGGCCGCCAGGATGACGAGCACCGAAACGCTGACGAGCGCAGCGCGCAGGAGGATCGCCGGCAGATCGCGCGGCTTCAGGGACCGGTAGACGAACGTTCCGCACAGCAGGGCGTAAAAGACGGCGACCACCGACGCTTCGGTCGGCGTGAAGATGCCGCCGCGGATGCCGCCGATGATGATCACCACCAGCATCAGGGCCGGGATCGCCAGGAACGTCGTCTGCACCATTTCCGCGAGCGTCGGCCTTGGTTCACTCGCGCGGTATCCCCGCCGGCGGCAGACATGCCAGTTGGCCGCGCACAGCATGGCCGTCATCGCGAGCCCCGGCACGATGCCGGCCATGAACAGCCCGCCGACCGAGACCTCGCTGACCTGCATGGCATAGAGGATCATGATGATCGACGGGGGGATGATCGGCCCGATAACCGCGCTCGATGCTGTCAACGCGCCGGCATATGACTTGTCGTAGCCGCTCCTTTCCATCATGCGCACCATCATCGCGCCGGGGCCGGCCGCGTCGGCGAGGGCCGAACCGGAGATGCCCGCGAACATCGTCGACGACAGCACGTTCGCATAGCCCAGACCGCCACGCAGATGACCGACGAACTGCGAGGCGAAGCGCAGCAGGACAAGCGTCATCGCGCCGCCGGCCATCAGCTCGGCGGCGAGGATGAAGAACGGCACCGCCATCAGCGGGAAGCTGTCCAGGCCGGAGAACATCTCCTTGACCACGACGAGCATCGGATAGCCCGATCCGAACCAGACGGCCAGCGTCGCCGAGATCGCGAGCGAAAACGCGACCGGAACGCCGATTAGGAGGAGAACGAAGAAAGAGGCGAAGAGGATCGTCACCATGGCCCTGTCCGAATCTCGTCCATGTCAACCGCCGTTCGTCGGAACATCGTCCGTGCTCCCGCCGGTCGCCACGTAGTCCTTGAGAACCAGCAGGAAGTGAAGGATGAGGAGCACAAAGCCGACCGGCATGGCGGCATAGATGGTGTGAAAGGGGATTCGCGTCGCTGGCGTCAACTGGCGGCCCATGCGCGACATGTAGTCATGGCCGAACCATGCCATCCCCGCAAAGAAGCATAGCAAGAGCATCGAGACGACCATGCGCAACACGCGGCTTGCACGATCCGGCACGAGGTCGTGCAGATTGGTGATTGCGACGTGTCCGCCCGAGCGCAGGACCAGCCCCGCGCCGAGAAACGTCATCCAGATCATCAGGTAGCGGGCGACTTCTTCCGCCCAGGTCAGCGAGAAGTTGGTCAGATAACGTAGCGCGAAATTGGTGAAGACGATCACCGCCATCGCTGCCAGCATCAGCAGCACCAGCCATTCGTTGACCATCACGAAATGACGCTCGAACGTTTTCATCGTTTCTCACCTCGAAAAGGGCCGGCACGGCCAAAGCCGTGCCGGCGGCACCTGCGGCGGTCGGCGCAGGGCCTTTATTCGGTGGCGATGATCCGTTCGACGAGATCCTTGCCGTAGGTGCCGTAATACTGCTCATAGGCGGCTTCCAGCGCGCCCTGGAACGCAGCCTTCTGCTCCGTGGACAGTTCGCCGACGGTCATTCCCTCGGACTTCAACTGCTCCACGCCCGAGGTTTCGACGCCATCGACGAAGGCACGCATTGCCGCAACGGCTTCGACGGCGCCCTTGCGAAACATCTCCTGGTCTTCCTGAGACAGGCCGTCCCAGAGCGGACGCGAGACGAGGAACACCGTCGGCGAATAGACGTGCCCCGAGAGGGTGAGATAGGTCTGGACTTCGGAGAGT
>JACFNY010000044.1:0-1538 GCA_019454625.1 Sphingomonadaceae bacterium | reverse complement strand
CGCCGAGGTGATAACGGTGAGCGGGTTCTCCTGTCCGTCGATCGTGCCTTGCTCAAGCGCCCCGATGACTTCTGGCCACGCCATCGGCGTGGGTGCGGCCCCAAGTGTCTCGAAGGCGGTTATGTGAGTGGGGTTCTCCATCGTCCGCAGCTTCAAGCCCGCGATGTCAGCCGGCGTTTCGATCGCATTGCGGTTGTTTGTGATGTGGCGGAAGCCCTGCTCGCCCCATGCGACCGCGACCAGCCCGACATCGTCAAACTTCGCGAGGATCTCCTGTCCCACCGGGCCGTCGAGCACCCGGCGCGCATGGCCAAGGTCACGAAAGAGAAATGGTATGTCGAAGACACCTGCTTCCGGCACGAAATTGGACAGGGTTCCGGAGGATACGATCGTCGCCTCGACGGTGCCGAGCTGGACGCCCTCGATCACTTCCCGCTCGCCGCCGAGCCCGGAGGACGGAAAGTGCCGGAACGCATAACGCCCGTCACTTTCCGTCTCCACATATTCCTGCCAGCGATCGGCCGCGACACCATAATGCGATGTCGGAGCCAGCGCATAGCCGAGCTTGATCTCCTGCTGCGCGGATGCCGATGTGGCGAGACCCGCCAGTGTCGCGGCAGCAAGCGCGGCGCGAACGAATTGTCTTCTCGAATGCAGCATGATCTTTCCTCCCTGTTGTGATTGTTGAGCGAGACCCTCATGCCTCGCCCGCTATCCGGTTACGGCTCCTTCGTTGGCCGGCCTGGCGAGAGTGGCGAACTTCGCGAGCACGCCGCGCGTGTAGCGCGGAGCAGGCTGACGCCACTCGCGCCGCCGTCTTTCGATCTCTTCTGTCGAAACCTCGAGCTGCAACAGCCGGCGTCCGGCGTCGATCGTGATCCGGTCGCCCTCCTCGACCAGCGCGATCGTCCCGCCGACGAACGCCTCCGGCGTGACATGGCCGACGAGCATGCCCCACGAGCCGCCAGAAAAGCGCCCGTCGGTGATGAGGCCGACCTTGTCGCCGAGCCCGCGTCCGACGATCGCCGAGGTAGGCGCGAGCATCTCCGGCATGCCGGGACCGCCCTTCGGACCGAGATAGCGCAGCACGAGCACGTCGCCCGGCTGGATCGCACCGGAAAGAATGGCGTCCAGCGCGGATTGTTCGTCGTTGAACACGCGCGCCGGTCCGGTGATCGACGTCGACTTCAGGCCGGTGATCTTCGCAACGGCGCCGCCCTCTGCCAGATTGCCGCGCAGAACCGCAAGATGACCTTCTTTGTAGAGCGGCGCATCGACGGGGCGCACCACGTCCTGATCGGATGGCGGATGGTCGGGAACGTTCGCGAGCTCCTCCGCGATGGTCCGGCCGGTGATCGTCAGGCAGTGGGCATGGAGCAGTCCGGCGTTGAGCAGCAGCTTGAGCACCTGGGGCACGCCGCCTTGTCTATGCAGGTCTACCGCCATGTATCGGCCGGAAGGCTTGAGGTCGCAGATGACCGGAACCCTTCTACGAACGCGCTCGAAATCCTCGAGCGTCCACTCGACTTCGGCTGCAT
>JACFNY010000043.1:8794-11220 GCA_019454625.1 Sphingomonadaceae bacterium | reverse complement strand
CCGCCGACCTCGACGCCATGAAGCGCGAGCTCGAATGCCTCGGCTACGTGATGGGCTATGACGCCGCGCGGATCGTGTTGCCGGAAGAGACCGCCGGAATCGTCTCGGCGAAAGGCTATCACGGCGGCATCTACGACTCCGCGGGCGGCCACCTGCATCCGCTCAACTATGCGCTCGGCCTTGCCGAAGCGGCGCGCGCGGCGGGGGTCCGGCTCTACGAAGGTTCGCCCGTGATCCGCATCGCGGGCGGCGACCGCCCGGGCGTCACCACCGCGCAGGGCAGCGTGTCCGCACGCTATATCGTGCTCGCCTGCGACGCCTTCATGGCCGAGATCGACGCCGATCTCGGCCGCTACACGATGCCGGTCGCGAACTACAATATCGCGACCGAGCCGCTCGGCGAGGACCGCGCCCGCGCGCTCATCCCGTCCGGCGCAGCGGTCTCCGAGAGCCGTTTCGTCCTCAACTACTATCGCCTCTCCGCCGACCACCGCCTGATCTTCGGCGGCGGCGAGAAATACACACCGCGTCCGCCGCACGACGTCGCCGGGTTCGTGCGACCGTACATGGAGGCTGCGTTCCCGCAGCTTTCCGGCATCGGCATCGACTATGCGTGGGGCGGCCTCGTCGGCGTCACCATGAACCGGCTTCCGCATTTCGGCCGCAAGGGCAATATCTTCTACGCGCACGGCTACTCGGGCCACGGCGTGCTGCTCTCGACGCTCGCGGGCGAACTCATCACCGAGGTGATGCGCGGCACGGCGGAGCGTTTCGACCTGTTCGCCTCGCTTCCGGTGTAGCCCTTCCCAGGCGGACGCCTGCTCCGCCACCCGCTCTATGTCGCCGGGATGCTCTGGTACGCGCTAAGGGATCGCCTGTGATCCGCCGGCAATGTCTTGGGCGAACGCCTTTCACGCCTTATGGAATAAACGCATGACCAAGCCGCCCCACGCCTCCAACCGCATCGCCGACGTTTCGGAAGCCTACGCCTTCTTCGCGGCGAACCCGGACATCGACGCGGTCGACATCATCTTCACCAACATGTGCGGCGTGCCGCGCGGTAAGCGCCTGCGCCGCCACGAGGTGATCGCCGTCTACGAATCCGGCCGCTTCCTGCCCGGCTCCGTCGTCGTCGTGGACATCACGGGGCGCGACACCGAAGAGACCGGCCTCGTCTGGGAGGACGGCGACGCCGACCGCTATGTGAAGCCGGTGCCGGGCACGCTCGTCCGCGCGCCGTGGCTCGGGCCGAACGCCGGCCAGTTCCTCACCAGCTTCTACGAACTCGACGGCGCGCCGAGCGACCTCGATCCGCGTCACGTCCTCGGCGGCGTCATCGACCGGCTGGCGGCTGACGATCTGACGCCCGTTGTGGCGGTCGAGCTGGAGTTCTTCCTCGTCGATCTCTCCGGCGGCAAGCCTGCCCCTGCGAAGGGCCTGCTGACGCCGCACCGCTCGGGCGACAATCAGGTCTATGGCCTGCGCGAGATCGAGGACTTCAAGCCGTTCTTCGACGACCTTTATGCCGCTTGCGATGCCCAGAATATCCCGCTCGAGTCGGCGATCTCGGAATATGCGCCCGGCCAATTCGAACTGACGCTGCGCCACAAGCCCGATGCGCTGCGCGCCGCCGACGATGCCGTCATGTACAAGCGGCTGGTGAAGGGCGTCGCCGTGAAACATGGCCTCGAAGCTACCTTTATGGCAAAGCCGTTCGCGCACGAGGCCGGAAACGGTATGCACCTCCACATCTCGATGGCGGACGAAAGCGGTGCCAACGCCTTCGCCAGCGAAGACCCCGAAGGCGCGCCGAGCCTCCGCCACGCCATCGGCGGCATGAAGGCAGCGCTCGGCGAATCGATGGCGATCTTCGCGCCCAACGCCAACAGCTACCGCCGCTTCAAGGCGAACAGCTACGCGCCCGTCGCGCCGACATGGGGCGTCAACAACCGCACGGTATCCCTGCGCATCCCGGCGGGCTCCCCGGCCTCGCGCCACGTCGAGCACCGCGTCTGCGGCGCGGACGCGAACCCCTATCTCGCTGTCGCCGCCGTGCTCGCCGCGATGCACCACGGCATCGCGAAGCGCATCGACCCCGGCCCCGCCGTCGTCGGCAACGGCTACGAGGACAAAGCGAGCGCGGGCGTGAAGCTCCCCAACAACTGGTTCGCCGCGAACGACGCCTTCGAAGCATCGCCGCTGATGAACGACTATCTCGGGCAGCGCTTCGTGAAGAATTACACCATCGTCAAACGCACCGAGATGGCCCGCTTCTACGGCGAGGTGACGCAGCTCGATTACGACTGGTACTTGCGGAATGCCTGAACCTACCGCCGGTGCTCGTGCACCGTCTCCATGAACAGCGTCGCCGCCTCGCTGTGCCGGGTGAGGCGCCGCCACGCGATGCCGATGTCGCGGCGCTGCTC
>JACFNY010000043.1:0-8784 GCA_019454625.1 Sphingomonadaceae bacterium | reverse complement strand
CCGATGTCCACCGTGGGCAGGCTTTCGCGCGTGCGCTTGGCGATGATGCGGTCGCCTTCGAGGCTCCACGGCCGGTAGACGAGATCGGGGAGCAGCGTGATCCCCGCGCCGGTGCCGACGAGGCTGCGCACGCCCTCCATCGACGAGGTGCGGTAGGCGACGCGCGGCGGGTGGTCGAACTTGGACCAGATGCCGTCGATCAGCCCTTCGAGCTCGTCGAGCGAGAGCGCGATCACCGGCTCGTTCTCGAGGTCGGAAAGGCTGAGGCCGTCCACGTCGGAGAGCGGATGCGAGGGCGCCACCCACGCGCGACACTCGGAGCGGAGCAGCACCTCGTGGTCGATGGCGCTGCGCTCCTCGAGGTTGCTCACCATCAGCACGGCGAGGTCGAGCTCGCCGTTGATGATCAAGTGTTCAATGTAGTCGCGGCGCTCCTCGACGAGCTGGACCTCGATGCGCGGAAACATACGCCTGAAGCGGGAGAGCAGATCCGATAGGAAATAGCCGGTGACGACCGGCGTCACGCCGACGCGGACGCTGCCCGCCGTCAGGTCCTGCTCGCGCCCCACCCCGCCCTGCATGTCGGCGATGGCGTCGATGATCGAGCGGGCATGGCGCAGGAACTGATGCCCCTCGCGCGTCAGCGTCACGCCCTTGGCGTGGCGGTGGAACAGCATCACGCCCGTTTCCGCCTCCAGCGTGCGGATCGCGTCCGTCACCGCCGACTGCGAGATGCCGACCGCGCTCGACCCCCCGGAGACGGAGCGCGCCTCGGCCACGGCAATGAAATAGCGGATTTGCCGGAACGTGATGTTCATCTCAGCCATCGGATTATTCGATACCTCACGGATTGCATAATGGATTTGCGCGTGCAGCGGTAGCGCGATTTGATACCGCCCGGGAGACTGAGGGGCTTGCGGCCATCCACGGCTGCGTTAGCATCCGCTGAGCGCCGTCAGAGCGTTGAAGTCCGGGGATGATCGCTGGCGGGCGACGATTGGGAGACAGGGACCATGAACAGCTTTGACAGCATCCGCAAACGCATCGGCCGACGCTCGCTTCTTCAGGGATTGGGCGCCGCCGCCATCGGCATCACCTTCACGGGCACGCTCACCGGGTGCGAGAAGAAGGAAGCCGGCAAGGCCTCCACCGGCGAAGAGGGCAAGCTCAACTTCTACAACTGGGACACCTACATCGGCGAAACCACACTCGACGATTTCAAGGATGCGTCGGGCATCGAGGTCAACATGAGCCTCTTCGCCACCAACGACGAGCTGTTCGCGAAGCTGCGCGCGGGCAACCCCGGCTTCGACGTGATCGTCCCCTCCAACGACTTCGTCGAGCGCATGGTGCAGGCGGACATGCTGGAGCCGCTCGACCATTCCAAGATCCCGAACTTCGCCAACGTCGGCGCCGCTTTCAAGGACGTCGCCTACGATCCGGGCCGCAAGTTCTCGATGCCCTACACGTGGCTGACGCTCGGCATCGGCTACCGCAAGTCGAAGGTGGACGGCGTGCCGGACAGCTGGAAGTGGCTGCTCGATTCGGACAAGTACAAGGGCCGCATCTCGGTACTGTCGGAAGCGGGCGACATGTTCCGCATCAGCGCCAAGTATCTCGGCCATTCGGTGAACGGCATCACGCCCGACCTCGTGAAGCAGATCGAGGCGATGCTCATCAAGCAGAAGCCCTTCATCAAGGCCTTCCACGAGGACAACGGCCAGGACCTGCTGCTTTCGGGCGAAGTCGATCTCGTGCTCGAATACAACGGCGACATCGCGCAGATCATGGCCGAAGACGACGACATCGGCTTCGTGCTGCCGAAGGAAGGCAGCCAGCTCAACTCCGATACGCTGGCGATCCCCAAGGGGGCGCCGCACCCGCTGAACGCGCACGCCTTCATCAATTACCTGCTCGACGCGGAAGCCGGCAAGAAGATCGCCGAATACATCCTGTTCCCGACGCCGAACGAAGCGGCCAAGGCGCTGATGCCCGCGGACTACCGCGACAACACGGTGATCTTCCCGACCGCCGAGGAACTCGCCAAGTGTGAATACGCGGCCTACGACGGCAAGATGCAGCCGGTGTTCGAGGAAGCCTTCACCCGCGTCCGCGCGGCGTAGCGGCCCAGAGGCACGCGAGGGGGCGCGAGGGGGCGCAAGATGCAGGACTGGAAGCTGAACCGGGCGCTGTTCGCGGCAATCGCGGGCGCGCCCATCCTCTGGCTGGTCCTGTTCTTCATCGTCCCCCTCGCCCTCGTCTGGCTCTACAGCTTCGGCCGCAACGTCGGCCTCACCGAAATCGACATCAGCGGCACGTTCGCGAATTATGCGCGGGCACTGGAGCCGCTCTATCTCGGCATCTTCGTGAAGTCGGTCGGCGTCGCCGCGCTCACCACGGCGATCTGCCTCGTCGTCGGCTTTCCGGTCGCGCTCGCCATCGTCTTCGCGACGCCGAAATGGCGGCCGTGGCTGCTGCTCGCGATCATGCTGCCGTTCTGGACGAACCTCCTCATCCGCACCTACGCGCTGATGGCGGTGCTGCGCACCGAAGGCTACGCGAACCAGACCATCGGCTGGATGTGGGACAGGTGGAGCGGCCTCATGACCTTCGCCGGTCTCCAGCCGCTCGGGACCTTCGAGCCGCTGCCGCTCCTTTACAACAACTTCGCCGTCGTGCTCGGCCTCGTCTACGTGCACCTGCCGTTCATGGTGCTGCCGCTCTACGCCGCGCTCGACCGGCTCGACAAATCGCTCATCGAGGCGAGCCTCGATCTCGGCGCCGGGCATCTCCGCACGCTGCTCAGCATCGTCGCGCCACTCGCCGCACCGGGCATCATCTCCGGCATCATCATCACCTTCGTGCCCGCGCTTGGCGCGTATCTGACGCCCGACCTGCTCGGCGGCACCGACAGCCAGATGATCGCCAACGTCATCGAGCGGCAGTTCAAGCGCGCCAACGACTGGCCGTTCGGCGCCGCGCTCTCGTTCCTTCTCATGTACGCGACCTTCATCGCCATCGCCTTCCAGGCCATGAAATCGCGGCAGGCGGAGCGCCGCCAATGAGCTTCTTCAAAAGTCGCATCCCGCTCGCCCCGCTCGAATACACGAAGCGCCTGTGGATGCGCGCGTGGGTCGGCCTCGTGCTGTTCTTCCTCTACGCGCCGCTCATCACGCTCATCGCATTCAGCTTCAACGACAGCCGCCGCAACATCGTCTGGCGCGGCTTCACGCTCAAATATTACGAGAAGGCGCTCGACAACGACTCGCTGATGATCGCGATGGGCAATTCGCTCACCATCGCCTTCATCAGCACGATCGTCAGCGTCGTCATCGGCGCGCTCGCCGCCGTCATGCTCTGGCGCTTCCGCTTCCCCGGCAAGACCGCGACCGAGGGCGCCATGGCGCTGCCCATCGTGGTGCCGGAAATCTGCATGGGCGTCGCCATGCTGGTGTTCTTCGCGAAGATCGGCTTCCCGACCGACCTGCCGTGGCCGTTCAGCCTCGGCGCGATCATCATCGCGCACATCACCTTCTGCTTTCCGTTCGTGACAATGGTGGTGCGCTCGCGCCTCACCAGCTTCAACCGCGAGGAAGAAGAAGCCGCCAAGGACCTCGGCGCCAACGAGTGGCAGGCGTTCCGCGACGTGCTGCTGCCGCACATGAAGCCGGGCCTCATCGCGGGCGCCCTCCTCGCCTTCACGCTCAGCCTCGACGATTTCGTCATCACCTTCTTCACCAGCGGCCCCAACACCATCACCTTCCCGGTGAAGGTCTATTCGATGGTCCGCTTCTCGGTGACGCCGGAGGTGAACGCGGCCTCGGCGCTGCTGATCCTCATCACCGTCATCCTCACGACCATAGCCCTGAAGGTGCAAAGCCGCATGGGCGGAACCCCGCAAGGCCACTGATCTCATGGCGACAGCAGCGAAACAGCCGATCATCAGCATCCGGAACGTCACCAAGCGCTTCGGCGCGATGGCGGCGGTGGACAACATCTCGCTCGACATCATGCCCGGCGAGTTCTTCGTCCTCCTCGGCCCCTCGGGCTGCGGCAAGACCACGCTGCTGCGCATGATCGCGGGCTTCGAGGTGCCGACCGAAGGCCAGATCATCATCGACGGGCAGGACATGGCGCACGTGCCGCCGAACCGGCGCCCGGTGAACATGGTGTTCCAGTCCTACGCGGTATTCCCGCACATGACGGTCACGGAGAACGTCGGCTATGGCCTGCGCATCGCGCGCGTCGCCTCCTCGGAGATCAGGTCGCGCGTCGCGGAGGCGCTCGCCCTCGTCAAGCTCGACGGCCTCGGCGACCGCCGCCCGGACCAGCTTTCGGGCGGTCAGCGCCAGCGCGTCGCGCTCGCCCGCTCGCTCGTCATGCGCCCGAAGGTGCTGCTGCTCGACGAGCCGCTCTCCGCGCTCGACGCCAAGCTCCGCGCCGCCATGCAGTTCGAGCTTGCCGACCTTCAGGAGCAGGTCGGCATCACCTTCGTGACGGTGACGCACGATCAGGACGAGGCGCTCTCGATGGCGGGCCGCATCGCCGTCATCAACAAGGGTCTCGTCGCGCAGCTTGCCTCACCCTCCGACCTCTACGAATTCCCGGCCAACCGTTTCGTCGCGGACTTCATCGGATCGGTGAACCTGTTCGACGGCAGGCTGGTGACGGACGAGCCCGACAAAGCGGTCGTCGACTGCCCGGAGGTCGGCCGCATCTACCTGAACCACGGCGTCACGGGGCCGCACGACGCTAACGTCCACGTCGCGCTCCGCCCCGAGAAAATCGCCATGATCCCGGAGGCGAAGGGCAAGCCGAACGCGCCCGAATGCCCCGAAGGCGACAACATCGCCCACGGTCAGATCCGCGGCATGTCCTACCTCGGCGACATCACCATCTACGAGGTGAAGCTCGATTCCGGCCGCATCATCCGCGTCTCCCGCCCCAACCTGTCGCGTTACGACCAGGAGGATTTCACGTGGGAGGACAAGGTCTGGCTCTCATGGCACGGATCGAGTCCGGTGGTGTTGCAGTCCTGACGCCCACCTCATCCTGAAAGACGGTCGGCAGCTTCCCGCGCGCGTTTACGCGATCCATCGGTTAAACCGATAGCCTTCGCTTCCCATTTCGTATTTCCGATGACGAAGCCGCGTCCCTATCCTCGCGCCTACTTCTTCCAACATGGGAATTCGAAAAGACCATGACCGACCGCTCTGGGACCGACCGCACTGGCCAGTTCATCGACGGAAACGCGATCCGCGGCGAGGATGCACCGGAACCCGTGTTCAACCCGGCGACCGGCGAGACCATCGCGACGCTCGCCTCCGCCACCCGCGCGCAGGTGGATGCCGCCATCGCCGCCGCCGAGCGCGGTTTTGCGGTCTGGTCGGCAATGTCGCCGAAAGAGCGCTCGCTCCGGATGCTCCGCATCGCCGACCGTATCGAGGCGCTGGCGGACGAATTCGCCGAAATCGAGATGCGCAACTGCGGCAAGCCGCTCGGCACGGCGCGCAGCGTGGACGTGGGCAACACCATCGACGTGTTCCGCTTCTACGCGGGCGCTGCACGCACCATCCCGGGGCAGGCGGCGGGTGAGTACCGCGGCGCGGGCTACACCTCGATGATCCGGCGCGATCCGATCGGCGTCGTCGTCGGCATCGCGCCGTGGAACTACCCACTGATGATGGCCTCGTGGAAGATCGCGCCCGCGATCGCCGCGGGCAACACGGTCGTGCTGAAACCCTCCGAGCACACGCCGCTCACCGCGCTGCGGCTTGCCGAGGTCTGCGCCGAGTTCCTGCCTGCGGGCGTCGTCAACGTCGTCACCGGCAACGGGCCGAACGTCGGCGCCCGTCTCGTCGCGCATCCGCGCGTGCGCATGGTGTCGCTGACCGGCGACGTGGCGACGGGGCGCAAGATCATGGAGGCAGTCGCCCCCACCATCAAGCGCACGCATTTCGAGCTGGGCGGCAAGGCCCCGGTCATCGTACTGGCGGACGCCGACATCGTCGCCGCGGTCGAGGCGATCGCCGAGGGCGGCTACTACAATGCCGGGCAGGACTGCACCGCGGCCTGCCGCGTCTATGCCCACGCCGACATCTACGACCGGCTGGTCGCCGCGCTTCAAGGCGCCGTCGAGGCGATCCCGATGGGCGATCCCGCCGCGCCCGGCACCGCGCTCGGCCCGCTCATCACCGCCCGCCAGCGCGACCGCGTGGACGGCTTCGTCGCCCGCGCCGCCGCCGACACCGACGCGGAGGTCGTCACCGGCGGCAAGGCGCCGGACGGCCCCGGCTTCTTCTACGAGCCGACGCTGATCGCGGGCGCGCGGAACAGCGACGAGATCGTTCAGAAGGAGGTGTTCGGTCCCGTCGTCTCCGTCACGCGCTTCGACGAGGACGCGCAGGCGCTCGACTGGGCGAACGACAGCGAGTACGGCCTCGCCTCCTCGGTGTGGACGCGCGACGTCGGCAAGGCCGCCGCGTTCGCCGCGCGCCTGCAATACGGCGTCACGTGGATCAACACGCACTCGGTGAACGCCACGGAAATGCCGCACGGCGGCGTCAAGGCCTCGGGCTACGGCTCCGACCTTTCCGTCTACAGCCTCGAACACTATCTCGCGACGCGGCATGTCATGATAAAGCACTGAGTATGACCCCTGCCCGTCCCGTTCTCGGTATCATCTGCTGTCAGCGCACCGTGGGCACAGAGCCCGCGCAAACCGTCATCGAGCGCTACGTGCGCGCGGCGATGCGCTATGCCGACGTTGCCGCGCTGCTCATCCCGTCGCTCCCGGACCTGATGACCGCCGCCGAGGTCGCGCCGCGGCTCGACGGCGTGCTGCTCACCGGCAGCCCCTCCAACATCGAGGGCAGCCGTTACGCCGAGGATGGCGGCGAAGGCCCGTTCGACCCCGGCCGCGACGAGATCGCGCTGTCGATGGTGGACGCGATAATCGGGCGCGGGCGGCCCGTGTTCGGCATCTGCCGCGGCTTCCAGGAGATCAACGTCGCGCTCGGCGGCAGCCTGCGCCGCGACACTTCGGCGAACGACGACCTAATCCGCCACCACGCACCGCCGGATGTCTCTTTCGACGCCATGTTCGATCACCGGCACCGCGTCGATCTGGTGCCCGGCGGCGTGCTCGCGCGCACCTACGACAAGCCGGCGCTCGACGTGAACTCGGTGCACTACCAGGGCATCGGCCGCCTCGCCGACGGCCTCGCCGTCGAGGCGACCGCACCGGACGGGCTCGTCGAGGCCTACTCGGCGACCATCGGCAAATCACCCGTCGTCGCCGTCCAGTGGCATCCCGAATGGCATCCGGAATCGAACCCGGACAGCCGGACCTTCTTCAAACTGCTTGGCCAGACACTCAGGGGAACAGCATGACCGCCGTCCGCAAGAACTACGACATTCCCGCGCTGCGCCGTCTCGACGCCGCGCACCATCTCCCCGCGCAGCAGGACTACAAGCTGATCGAGGACATGGGCGGCAGCCGGATCGTGACGCACGCGGAAGGCTGCTACATCACCGACGGCGACGGCAACCGCCTCCTCGACGGCATGGCGGGGCTCTGGTGCGTCAACATCGGCTACGGCCGCGACGAGCTTGCCGAGGTCGCCGCCGCGCAGATGCGCGAGCTTCCCTTCTACAACACCTTCTTCAAGACGGCGACGCCGCCCACCGTGGAACTCGCCGCGAAGATCGCGGGCCTCACCGGCGGCAAGCTGAGCCACGTGTTCTTCAACACGTCGGGTTCCGAGGCGAACGACACGGTGCTGCGCATGGTGCGCCACTACTGGAAGCTGAAGGGCGAGCCGAAGCGCAAGGTCTTCATCAGCCGCTGGAACGCCTATCACGGCTCCACGGTCGCGGGCGTCAGCCTCGGCGGCATGAAGGCGATGCACGAACAGGGCGACCTCCCCATCCCCGGCATCGAGCACGTCCGCCAGCCCTACTGGTTCGGCGAGGGTCGCGACATGGAGCCGCGCGCGTTCGGCAAGCTCTGCGCTGAGGCCATCGAGGACCGCATCCTCGAAGTCGGCCCCGAGAACGTCGCCGCCTTCATCGGCGAGCCCGTGCAAGGCGCGGGCGGCGTCATCATCCCGCCGGAAGGCTACTGGCAGGAGGTGGAGCGCATCTGCCGCAAGTACGGCATCCTCATCATCGCCGACGAGGTGATCTGCGGCTTCGGACGCACCGGCGAATGGTTCGGCCACCAGACCTACGGCTTCACGCCCGACCTCGTGCCGATGGCGAAGGGGCTTTCGTCGGGCTATCTCCCCATCTCGGCGGTCGCGGTGTCGTCGGACATCGTCGACGTGCTGAAGACCGGCGGCGATTTCGTACACGGCTTCACCTATTCCGGCCACCCGGTCTGCGCCGCGGTCGCGCTGCGCAACATCGAGGTCATTGAGCGCGAGAACCTCGTCGACCGCGTCCGCGAGGATGTGGGGCCTTACCTTCGGGACGCCCTCAAGCGCCTCGACGACCACCCGCTCGTCGGCGAGACGCGCTCCATCGGCCTGCTCGGCGCGGTCGAGATCGTCGTCGACAAGGCGACCGCCGCGCGCTTCGGCGGCAAGGAAGGCAACGCCGGACCGATCGTGCGCGACTTCTGCATCGAGAACGGCCTGATGGTGCGCGGCATCCGCGACACAATCGTCATGTCGCCGCCGCTCGTCATTTCGCGCGGAGAGATCGACGATCTGGTTGACATCATCCGTCGTTCGCTGGATTCGGCCATGCCGAAACTGAAAGCCCTTTAGAGGAGAGACCCCA
>JACFNY010000042.1 GCA_019454625.1 Sphingomonadaceae bacterium | reverse complement strand
GCCGTCCACGTCGTAGTCGCCGAAGATCACCACGGCCTCGCCGCGCGTCACCGCGTCGGCGATGCGCGCGGCCGCCGTGTCCATGTCGCGGAAGATCGAGGGGTCGGGCAGCAGGTCGCGGATCGTCGGCTGCGCGAGGGCGGCGATGTCTTCCACCCGCACGCCGCGCGCCGTGAACAGCCGCGCCGTCACGTCGCTGATGCCGAGCCTCAGCGCGTCGGCGGCGTCCCCCGGCGGGCCGCCCCGCCAGCGCCATTGCCGCCCGGTGACCGAGCGGCCGACGCCGAAGACGAAGACGTCAGGACTGGGAACGGCGATGCTCGCCACGCACCCACCTGACCGTGCCCGAAGACGCGCGCATCACCACCGATTCGGTCGTCACGAGACCGCCTTTCAGGCGTTTCACGCCGTCGAGCAGCGAACCGTCGGTCACGCCCGTCGCCGCGAAGATCACGTCGCCCTTCGCCATGTCCTCAGTGTCGTAGATGCGGTCGAGATCGGTGATACCCCACTTCGCGGCGCGCAGGCGCTCGTCGTCGTTGCGGAACACGAGACGGCCCTGGATCTGGCCGCCGACGCAGCGCAGCGCCGCGGCCGCGAGCACGCCTTCCGGCGCGCCGCCCTGCCCGAGGTAGATGTCCACGGTGGTCTCCGGGTTCGTCACCGCGATCACGCCCGCCACGTCGCCGTCCGGAATCAGCACGACGCCGCAGCCGATCGAACGCAGCTCGGCGATCAGCTTCTCGTGGCGCGGACGGTCGAGCACGCAGGCGATGATCTCGTTCGGCCGCACGCCCTTCGCTTTCGCCAGCGCCTGCACGTTCTCGGTGACGCTCCTGTCGAGGCTCACGGTATCCTTGGCGTAGCCCGGCCCGATGGCGAGCTTTTCCATGTAGACGTCGGGCGCGTTGAGCAGGCAGCCCTGCTCGGCGATCGCGAGCACGGCAAGCGCGTTCGGCCCCGCCTTCGCGGTGATCGTCGTACCCTCCAGCGGATCGAGGGCGATGTCGATCCGGGGGCCGGAGCCGATCGCCGCGCCGACCTTCTCGCCGATGTAGAGCATCGGCGCCTCGTCGCGCTCGCCCTCGCCGATCACGATCGTGCCGTCGAAGGCGAGTTCGTTCAGCGCGTCGCGCATCGCGTCGACCGCGGCGGCGTCCGCTGCCTTCTCGTCGCCGCGCCCCACGAGGTGCGACGCCGCCATCGCGGCGCATTCCGTCACGCGCACCATTTCGAGAACGAGCACGCGGTCCAGCACGTCGCTGCTCTTCACCATCGGCCTTGAACTCCCCTTGATTCGAACATGAGCAAAGGCTGGTAGCCGCCCTGCCTCAAAAGTCCAGAATATGCATGAGCATCGGCTCGCCGAGCACGCTGGCGCTCGCACGCATCGCCTTGATGGCGTTGCGGACCGCGCTTTCGTTCGTTTCGTGCGAGACGATGGCGATGAAGACGCCGCCGCTATCCGCCTGACCGCGCTGGATCAGGCTGTCGATGGAAACTCCCGCGTCGCGCAGCATGGCCGCAAGCTCCGCGAGCACGCCCGTCTCGTCGGCGACCGACAGGCGCAGGTAGTAGCGCCCGCGGCGGTCCCCCGCCTCTCCAGCACCGATCGGCTCGAGGTGGTGCGCCGGCATCGCGAAGGCAGGCCCGGCCTCGCCGCGCGCGATGTCGATGAGGTCGGCGACGACGGCGCTCGCCGTCGGCCCCTCGCCCGCGCCGCGGCCCTCGAAGAACAGCCGCCCGACGAAGTTGCCCTCGGCCACCACGGCGTTCAGCGAGCCCGTGACCTTGGCGAGCGGATTGGCGAGCGGGACGAGGCACGGATGGACGCGCTGGTGGATGCGGTCGCCCACCACCTCGGCAAGCCCGACGAGGCGGACGCGGAAGCCGAGCTCGGCGGCGTGCGCGATGTCCGTGGCGGCAACGGCGCGGATGCCCGTGGTGCGGACGCTCGCGAAGTCGATCTCGCTGCCGAAGGCGAGGCTCGCAAGGATGGCGAGCTTGTGCGCGGCGTCGATGCCGTCGATGTCGAAGGTCGGGTCGGCCTCGGCATAGCCCAGCCGCTGCGCCTCGGCGAGCACGTCGGCGAACGCCGCGCCCTTCTCCTCCATCTCGGTGAGGATGTAGTTGCAGGTGCCGTTCAGGATGCCGTAGACGCGGTCGATGCGGTTCGCCGCCGCGCCCTCGCGGATCGCCTTGATGATCGGGATGCCGCCCGCCACCGCCGCCTCGTACTTGAGCGGCGTCCCCGCCTTCTCGGCGGCGGCGGCGAGTTCGAGGCCGTGGTGCGCCATCATCGCCTTGTTGGCGGTGACGACGCCCTTGCCCCGCGCGATCGCCTCGCGCACCAGCGCCACCGCCGGGCCGTCCGACCCACCGATCAGCTCGACGACGGCGTCGACGTCGCCCCGCTCGGCGAGCGACGAGGTGTCGTCGACCCATTCGAACCGCGAAAGATCGACGCCCCGGTCCCGCGACCGGTCCCGCGCCGAAACCGCGACGATCTCGATCGGCCGCCCGGCGCGGCGCGCGATCAGATCGCGGTTCTCATCCAGAAGCTTGACGACGCCGGCGCCGACCGTGCCGAGCCCGGCGAGCGCGATGCGCAAGGGAGGATTCACTTCTTAACCCCGATTCTGAATAAATTCCGACACGTGCCTACTCGCCAATGGCCTTTTGCTGACCCGGCGTGTTGACACCCATCGACTGAAGATAGCGTTTCACGCTCCGCGCGGCCTGGCGGATGCGCTGCTCGTTTTCCACCATCGCGATGCGCACGAAACCCTCGCCGTCCTCGCCGTAGCCGACGCCGGGGGCGACCGCGACGCCCGCGTGGGTGAGGAGCTGCTTGGTGAACTCGAGGCTGCCGAGGTGCGCGAGCGCGGGCGGCAGCGGCGCCCAGCAGAACATCGAGGCGCGCGGGCTCGGGATGTCCCACCCGGCACGGCCGAAGCTTTCCACCAGCACGTCGCGGCGGCGCTTGTAGAGCGCACGGTTCTTCTCGACGATGTCCTGCGGGCCGTTGATCGCCGCGACCGCCGCCGCCTGAATCGGCGTGAACGCGCCGTAGTCGAGGTAGGACTTCACCCGTGTCAGCGCCGCGATCAGCGTCCTGTTGCCGACCGCGAAGCCCATGCGCCATCCGGCCATCGAATAGGTCTTGGACATGGAGGTGAACTCCACGGCCACGTCCTTCGCACCCTTCACCTGCAGGATCGAGGGCGTCGGCACGCCGTCGTAGTAAAGCTCCGAATAGGCGAGGTCGGAGAGGATCCACAGCCCGTGCTCCTTCGCGAACGCGACGACGCGCTCGTAGAAGGCGAGGTCGACGACCTCGGCGGTCGGGTTCGACGGATAGCCCATCACCAGCACCGAGGGCTTCGGCACGGTGAACTTCACCGCGCGCTCCAGCGCCTCGAAATAGTGCTCGTCGGGCGTCGTCGGCACGCTGCGGATCGTGGCTCCCGCGATGATGAAGCCGAAGGTGTGGATGGGGTAGCTAGGGTTCGGCGCCAGCACGACGTCGCCGGGCGCGGTGATCGCCTGCGCAAGGTTGGCGAGGCCCTCCTTGGAGCCGAGCGTCACCACGACCTCGCTCTCCGGGTCGAGCTCGACGCCGAAGCGGCGCGCATAATAGCCCGCCTGCGCCTTCCTCAGCCCCGGAATGCCCTTGGAGGCCGAATAGCCGTGCGCGTCGGGCTTGCGCGCCACCTCGCACAGCTTCTCGATCACGTGCTCGGGCGGCGGCAGGTCAGGGTTGCCCATGCCGAGGTCGATGATGTCCTCGCCCGCCGCACGTGCTGCTGCCCGCATCGCGTTCACTTCGGCGATCACGTAGGGCGGCAGACGCTTGATGCGGTAGAATTCGGACATTGTCTCCTCTGGGGTTCGCTTCGTCCGCGGTCTTGCGGACGCGCCGTTATAGCGACCGCCCTTGGCGCTTGGCGAGCGCTTGTTTATCGTCTCCCGCAACTGTCGCTTCCGGGGAGATCGTCATGACCGCTGCCGCCGACATCGAAGGGCTCGCGGAGCACGTCCACCGCTGGACGTGGCTTGCCGGCAAGATGCAGCAAATGCTCATGGAATTCTGGGCGAAGGAAGCCACCGACGGCATCGTGCTCGGCCCCGATCCGCTCGGCCTCGTCGAGACATGGAGCAAGATGGCGACCGCGGCGATGACCGATCCCGCCCGCCTCGCCCAGCTCCAGGCGGACTACTGGCGCGACGCGATGACGCTCTGGCAGGCGTTCGCCACCCCCGGCGAGGTCGAGCCACCGCAGCTTCCCTCCGACAAGCGCTTCAAGGGCGAGGCGTGGTCGGAGATGCCCGCCTTCGATTTCCTGAAGTCGTCCTACCTGCTCGCCAGCCAGTATATCCTCCAGCTCGTCGGCGGGCTCGAAGGGCTGGACGAAAAGGAGCGGAACAAGGCGATCTTCTACACGCGGCAGTTCATCGACGCGCTGTCGCCCTCGAACTACGTCCTCACCAACCCGGAGGTGCTGAAGGCGACGGTCGAGACGCGCGGCGAGAACCTGCTGAAGGGCACGCAGAACCTGCTCGACGACCTCCAGCGCGGCCGACTGACGATGACCGACGAGAAGGCGTTCGAGGTCGGCCGCAACGTCGCCGTCACGCCCGGCAAGGTGGTGTTCGAGAACCGGCTGTTCCAGCTCATCCAGTACACGCCGACCACCGCCAACGTGTACGAGACGCCGCTCCTCATCTTCCCGCCGTGGATCAACAAGTTCTACATCCTCGACCTGACGCCGGAGAAGAGCTTCATCCGCTGGGCGGTCGCGCAGGGCCTCACGGTCTTCGTGGTCTCATGGAAGAACGCCGACGCGAGCATCGCCGACGCCACCACCGAGACCTACGTGGAGGAAGGCTTCCTCACGGCGATCGACGCGGTGCTGAAGGGCCTCGGCGTCAGGTCCGCGCACGTCATCGGCTACTGCGTCGCGGGCACCACGCTCGCGATGGTGCTGGCGCTGCTGGCGGCGCGCGGCGAGATCGAGAAGGTGAGGACGGCGACCTTCTTCACCGCGCAGGTCGATTTCTCGGACTGCGGCGACCTCGGCGTGTTCGTCGACGAGGATCACCTGAAGGCGGTGAAGGAACTCTCGGAAAGCAAGGGCTATCTCGACGGCCGCTACATGGCGACGACGTTCAACATGCTGCGCGCGAACGACCTCATCTGGAACTACGTCGTCAACAACTACCTGCTGGGGAAGGACTATTTCCCCTTCGACCTGCTCTACTGGAACTCGGACGCGACCAACGTGCCCGCGAAGTGGCACGCCGAGTATCTCGAAGGCCTCTACCGCGACAACCGCATGATCCAGCCCGGCGCGATCGTCATCGACGGCACGCCCGTCGATCTGCGCAAGGTGAACACTCCCGCCTCTGTCCAGGGCGGCAAGGAGGATCACATCGCCCCTGCCCGCTCCTCCTACAAGCTCACCCGGCACTTCGCCGGGCCGGTGCGTTTCGTGCTCGCGGGAAGCGGGCACATCGCGGGCGTCGTCAACCCGCCCGATGCGAAGAAGTACCAGCACTGGACGAACAACACGCTTCCCGAAACCTTCGAGGATTTCATCGCCACCGCGACCGAGCATCCGGGAAGCTGGTGGCCGGACTGGATCGCATGGCTCACGCCGCAATCCGGCAAGCAGGTGCCGGCGCGCACGCCGGGCAAGGGTGCCAAGGGCGGCAAGGGCAAGCTCAAGGTGATCGAGGACGCGCCGGGGCGCTACGTGCGGGAACGCGTCGGCTGAACCTGCGGCAACAGCTCCCGGCCGCCGTCCGCTGCCAGCGTTTTCCGGAAGTAGACCACCCGCTCGGTCTCGGCGAAGCCGAGCGCGGCGTGGAACGCGTGGCTGCCCGCATTGTCGATGAGCGCGTCGGAAGCGAACTCGGAACACCCCGCCGCGCGGCCCTATACGGCGACGGCGGCGCACAGCGCCCGCCCGACACCGGCCTTCCGGTCTTCGGGCCGCACGTAGATGCCTTCGAGGAACAGCACCGGCGAGGTCTCGCAGCCGTTCACATAGTCCCTGCGCAGCGCGGCTTCCGCAAAGCCCGCGACCTCGCCCATGTCCGTGACGGCCAGAAAGGCGGCGGCGTCACTGCTGCCGGAGAGGAACGGCGCGAGTTCGGCGCGATGCGCCCCGGCGGTTTGATCCGGCCACAACGCGGCGCGCAGGTGCGACCACGGCCCGGCATGATCCTCGTCGGCAAGCACGATCCTCATCGCCCCATCCTGCCGGACGATGCGAACTTCAGCGCACGCGCGGCAGCGGGGGCATCGGCGCCCTTGAAGGCCGGCTGCGGTCGCGGGGGAGCTGGGCCTGATAGGCCTCGGCGCAGTGCGCGGTGCAATACGGGAAGCCGGGGTTCACCGGGCGGCCGCAGAACTGGAAGTCCGGCTCGCCGGGGTGCCCGATCGGCCACTTGCAGATCTTGTCGCTGAGGTCGAGCAGCGTCACCTTCTCGCCCGGCGCGCGCGGCTTCACCGGCGCGGCGGGCATGGCGGCGCGGACCGGCATCTGCGGCTTCGGCGCGGCGGGCGGCGGCGCCTTCATCTCGGGAGCCGGGCGCGGTGCGGGCGCGGCCGCCTCCTGAACGGCGGCCTCGGGCTTCGACTTCGGCGCGGCGGGCACGGCGGCCTTCTTCGCGGTCTCGCGCGGCGCGCCGTCACCGTCGCCCTTCACCGGAGACGGACGCGCCTTCAACCCCAGCCGGTGCGCCTTGCCGATCACCGCGTTGCGGCTCACGTTGCCAAGCTTGTCGGCGATCTGGCTCGCGGTCAGCCCCTTTTCCCAGAGCGTCTTCAGCGTCTCGATCCGTTCGTCCGTCCAGGACATCGCGTTCCCACTTCCCATCTTCAAACAAAACAGCCGACCGGCTTGCGGGGCATGGCGGCAGCCACTACTCCCACGCAGATGCACGATCAGCTTGCAAAGCCTTCCGTAGCGAAACCGGCCGCGCCGGTCCACAGCGAACCCGGCGTGCCGATCATCGGACGCGTCAACTGGCCGGGCCTTCGGACGCTCTATGTGAAGGAGGTGCGGCGCTTCTTCAAGGTGCAGCTGCAAACCGTGTGGGCGCCCGCGCTCACCACGATGCTGTTCCTCGCCATTTTCACCGTGGCGCTCGGGCGCGGCAACCTCACCGTGCTCGGCGTGCCCTTCAACAGCTTCCTCGCCCCCGGCCTCATCGTCATGGCGATGATCCAGAACGCCTTCGCGAACACGTCGTCCTCGATCCTGATCGGCAAGATCCAAGGGACGATCGTGGACATACTGATGCCGCCGCTGTCGCCGGGCGAACTCCTGGTGTCGTTCGTGGCGGGCGCCGTGACGCGCGCATGGCTGGTCGGCCTCGCCGTGTGGGGCGCGATGCTGCTGTGGCCGGGCGTCTCGGTCACGATCCGCGATCCGCTCGCCGTCTTCTTCTACGGCACGATGGGCGCGGTGATGCTCGGCCTGCTCGGCGTCATCACCGGGCTGTGGGCGGACAAGTTCGACCATGCCGCCGCCGTCACCAACTTCATCGTGCAGCCGCTGTCGCTGCTGTCGGGCACCTTCTACTCGATCGACCGGCTGGCGGGCGTCTGGCACACGGCGAGCCAGTTCAACCCGTTCTTCTACGTGATCGACGGCTTCCGCTCGGCCTTCATCGGCGTCCACGACGGCCCAGTTCTCGGCGGCGCGGTCGCGCTCGTCCTCATCAACGCGGCGCTGTGGACGCTGTGCTACCAGGCGCTCCGCACCGGCTGGCGCACACGCCAGTGACATTGACTTTAGCGCCGCCGTTCGTCATGGAGGCGCGCGAGTCCGAAGGGCGGTCAGGATTGGCCGCCTTTTTCCGTTTCGAAGGCCGGTTTCGGGCCATCCACGAACGAAGGTTTGAAGGGCGATGCGGCATTTTCTCGATCTCGAAAGCACCGGCGCCGAGGCCCTGCGGCTGATCCTCGACGAGGCGAAGCGCCGCAAGCAGGCCCGCGCCGGACGACCAAAAGGCGCGGCGGACGACGACGCGCCGCTCGCCGGGCACATGCTCGCCGCGATCTTCGAGAAGTCCTCGACCCGCACGCGCGTCTCCTTCGACATGGCGATGCGCCAGCTCGGCGGCACGGCGATGATCCTGTCCTCGGCGGACATGCAGCTCGGCCGCGGCGAGACGATCGAGGACACCGCCCGCGTCCTGTCCCGCTTCGTCGACGTCATCGCGCTGCGCACCAACGGGCACGACAAGGTGGAGGCGCTTGCTGCCGCGAGCGGCGTGCCGGTGATCAACATGCTGACCGACAGCGGCCACCCCTGCCAGATCGTCGCCGACCTGATGACCGTAGAGGAACGCCTCGGGCGCAGCGTCGCGGGCACGGTGTGGACGTGGCTCGGCGACGGCAACAACGTCTGCCAGTCGCTGATCGAGGCGGCAGGCCTGCTCGGCTACGAGATGCGGCTTTCGGTTCCCGCCGCCTATGATCCCGACGATGCCGTCGTCGCCCGCGCCGAGGCGCGCGGCGCGCGCATCGTCGTCGAGCGCAATCCGGAGGCGGCCGTGGCGGGCGCGGATGTCGTCGTCACCGACACGTGGGTGTCGATGGGCCAGTCCGGGGCGTCCGCGCGCATGGTCGCGATGGGCCCCTATCAGGTGACCGAGGCGCTGATGGCCAAGGCCAAGCCCTCGGCGATCTTCCTGCACTGCCTCCCCGCCCACCGGGGCGAGGAGGTCGTCGACGCCGTGATGGACGGCGCGCAGTCGGCGGTGTGGGGCGAGGCCGAAAACCGTGTCCATGCACAGAAAGCGATCCTGCTCTGGTGTCTGAATCGACTCGGCTGAACGGCAACGGCGCGGCAGGCGCCCCGCAGACAGGGCGCGTGCTGCCGTTCACGATCCCGGGGCGCAGCGCCCGAGGCCGCGTGGCGCGGCTGGGACCGGCGCTCACGGCGATCCTCGGCGCGCACGACTACCCCGCCCCGCTCCGCCGGCTGCTCGGCGAGGCGCTGGTCCTCACCGTGCTGATCGGCACCACCGTGCAGAAGGGCGAAGGGCAGACCACCGTGCAGGCGCAGTCCTCCGGGCCGGTCGACCTCCTCGTCTGCGACTACCGCGCCGGCGAGATCCGAGGCTATCTCCGCTTCGATCCCGAGCGGCTCGGCGAGATCGTGGACGGCGCGCTGCTGCCGACGCTTTTCGGCGAGGGCTACCTCGCGATCACGATCGAACAGAGCGCCGCCGACGAACGCTACCAGGGCATCGTGCCGCTGGAAGGCGACACGCTCTGCCACGCGGTCGAGCGCTATTTCACCGACTCCGAGCAGGTGCCGACGCTCGTGCGCGGCGCGGTGCGGCAGGCGGAGGACGGCGCGTGGGAAGCGGGCGGGCTCCTCGTCCAGCACCTCCCCCACGGTGAGACCAGCGGCCCGCGCCTCGCCGCACGCAGCGGCAGCGAGGACTGGGACCATGTCCTCGCGCTCGCCTCCACGATCATCGGCGCGGAGCTGACGGACGGCCATCTCAGCGAGGAAACCCTGCTCTGGCGGCTGTTCAACGAGGACGAGGTCCGCGTATCGTCGCCGATCGCCCTCACCCGCGGCTGCCGCTGCACGGTGCAGCACTTCCGCGAGGTGCTCGGCCGCTTCCCTGCCGAGGAACTGGCCGAGATGCGCGGGCCGGAAGGCACAATCGACGTGAACTGCGCGTTCTGCTCGCGCCTGTTCCCGATCCGAATGGGGGATTAACGTCCCGGATATGCCTTATTCATCTGTCATCGCTATAGTGTGACCGTCTCCGGACCATCGGAGATTTGACAGGGAGTTACGCGCTCATGCGCCGGAGTCTGGTTCTTGCTGGTGGTGCCCTTGTGGCGGCTACGGCTGCGTTCGCGCAGCCGGTGACGCTGTCGGTGTTCGGCGGCGGCGATTTCCAGCCGGGGTCCTACAGCGTCTCGGGCGGCGCAAACCGCTGCATCATCTCGCCCGAATCGCTGATGCACGTCGGCCTCGAAGCGGCGGACGGCAAGAACTGCGTCCACACCGTGGTCGAGGACACGCCCGAGCGCGCCACGGTCGCCTACAGCTGCCGCGGCCTCGGCAGCGGACGCACGACCATCGTGAAGGACAACCGCAACCACTTCACGATCGACGCCCAGGGCATTCGCGGCCGCGAGCCCTTCGCGGTGCGCCAGGAATTCAAACGCGTCGGCAACTGCTGAAGTTGATGAGAGACTGATTCACGTTTGAGAGGGAAGCGCGGTGCGCTTCCCTCTCAAACGATCAGGCTCTAGTGCGCCGCGCCCGCCGCCGCCGGGCTCGTCAGCAGGAACAGCGGGATCGCAACGTCGAAGCCCTGCCCTTTCTCGTCCAACATCTGGAACGAGCCCGCCATCGTGCCCATCGGCGTTTCGAGCGGGCAGGCCGAGACGTAGTCGTAGGCCTCGCCCGGCGCGATCACCGGCTGCGCGCCGACCACGCCCGCACCGCGCACCTCGTGCACGTTGCCGGTACCGTCGGTGATGATCCAGTGGCGGCTGATGAGCTGCACGGGCGCGTCGCGGCCGTTCTCGATGCGGATGTGGTAGGTCCACACATAATGGTCCCGCTCCGGCAACGAGCGTTCCGGGAGATAGGAGGGGTTCGCCCGCACGGTGACACCGGCGGTCGTCGCGCTCGCTGCGAAGAACTCCTTCACAACCCCGCCGCCCGGAGCGCCCGGTCGAGGTCGTCGATGACGTCGGCCGGGTCTTCGAGCCCCACAGAGAGGCGCAGCATCGATTCGGTGACGCCCATGTCCTCGCGCACCGCCGCGTCGAGGCCGGCGTGGGTCGTCGAGGCGGGATGCGTCATCAGCGTGCGGGAATCGCCGATGTTGTTGGAGATGTCGACGAGGCTGAGCGCGTCGAGCAGCGCGTGCGCCTGCCTCCGCCCGTCGGCGACGAACAGGCTCATGATCGTGCCGCCGTCCGACATCTGCGCCATCGCCAGATTGTGCTGGGGATGCGAGGGCAGGCCCGGATAGAGCAGGCGGGGCACGCGCGCGTCGAGGAAGCGGGCGACCGCGAGCGTGTTCTCGCACTGCTTCGCCATCCTGAGCTCGAGCGTCTCGAGGCCCTTCAGCACCACCCACGCGTTGAACGCCGAGAGCGTCGGCCCGGTGTTGCGTGTGAAGGCCAGAAGCTCACCCTCGATGAACTCTTCCGAGCCGAGCACGGCGCCCGCGAGCACGCGTCCCTGCCCGTCTAGCATCTTGGTCGCCGAATAGGCGACGATGTCCGCACCGAATTCGAGCGGGCGCTGGAGAACCGGCGTCGCGAAGGCATTGTCCACCACGACGACGGCGCCGGCATCGTGCGCGATGTCGGAAATCGCCTGAATA
>JACFNY010000041.1:1323-11412 GCA_019454625.1 Sphingomonadaceae bacterium | reverse complement strand
CTGTTTGGCGGCCTGTTCCTTGTCGGCGGCGCGAGCAAACTCAGGGACTTCACCGCTTTCGCGGAAACGCTCGGCAACTACCGGCTGCTCCCGGGCGGACTTGTCCGTCCGGCGGGCGCGACGATCGCCGTCGCCGAACTCACCCTCGGCGCCGCGGCGATTGTCGCCGTGCCGCTCGGCAGTCAGATCGCCATGCTCGGCATCGCCGCGCTTCTGCTAGTCTATGCCGCTGCGATGGGCATCAACATCGCGCGCGGGCGCGATCACATTGATTGCGGCTGCAGCTTCGGTGCGGCGCGCGCTTCGCTCGGCTGGGAACTCGTCGCCCGCAACGTGGCGCTCGGCGTCATCGCCTTTGCGGTGTTCGTACTTCCCGTCAGCGCCCGCCCGTTCGGACCCATCGACTGGATTTCGGGCATCGGCGCGGTCGCGGCGTTCGCGCTTCTTTATCTCGGTTTCGGACAGTTCAGCGCAGGTAGGCTGCGCGGAAAGGCGGTAGTCAGATGAACGAGTTCTTTCTCGCGGCGTTCGCGCTGCAATGGGTGGCGATCATCGGACTCGCGCTGCTGATGGTCGGCCTGCTGCGTCAGGTCGGGATGCTCCACGAACGGCTCGGGCCGGTCGGCGCGCTGACGCTCTCGGGCGGCGCCAAGGTCGGCGAGACGGCACCCGCATTCGAGCTTCCGAGCCTTACCGGCGGTGACGTCCGCATCGGCGGCATCGCAGGCGATGGACGCTCGACGCTGGTGTTCTTCCTCTCGCCGACCTGCCCGATGTGCAAGTCCATGCTGCCAGTGCTGCTCTCCGTCGCACGCGAGAACGCCGCCACCACGCGCCTCGTGTTCGCGAGCGACGGCGACGAGGCCGCGCAAATGAAGATGATCGTGCAGCAGAAGCTCGGCGACCATCCGTTCGTGCTCTCCACCGATCTCGGCCGTGCGCACGGCGTCGGCAAGCTGCCCTACGCCGTACTGCTCGGCGCGGACGGACGCGTCGCCTCCAAGGGCCTCGTCAACAACCGCGAGCATGTCGAGAGCCTGTTCGAAGCCGAACGGACGGGCATCGCCTCGATCCAGGATTACATGGCGCGCCGCGATGCGGGCGCAAGCACGGGAGCTGCCCAATGAACCACAGGCTCGACAGGATCATGGAGCGGCTGAGCCGCACGGCCGCGCGCGGCATGTCGCGCCGCAGCTTCTTCGGCCGCGCGAGCGCCTTCGGCATCGCCGCGGCGTCCATGCCGCTGCTCCCCGTCTCACGCGCAAACGCGGCGCAGCAGCCGGGCGAAAGCGGCGATCCGCAGTCGTGCGACTACTGGCGCTACTGCGCGATCGACGGCTTCCTCTGCTCCTGCTGCGGCGGCAGCACCTCGTCGTGCCCGCCGGGCACCGAGCCGTCGCCGATCACATGGGTCGGTACCTGCCGCAACCCGGTGGACGGCAAGGATTACGTGATCTCCTACAACGACTGCTGCGGCAAGTCGGCGTGCGGCCGCTGCATGTGCAACCGCAACGAAGGCGACACGCCTGTCCACCAGCCCGCGGGCTCGAACGACATCAACTGGTGCCTCGGCACCGAGGTCGGCGTCGTCTACAACTGCTCGACCGCCGTCGTGCTCGGCGCTGCCGACTAGGGATGCGCCTTGCCGTCCTTCCCGTCCTGCTGTGCGCCGCCGCCGTGGTGGCGCACGCCGGTACAGCGCCGAACCTCGCGCGCAACGGGCGTTCGGCACACGTCAACTACATGACCGAATGCCAGGGCTGCCACCTGCCCGACGGCAGCGGCCAGAAAGGCAGCGTGCCGTCGATGAAGGGCGAGCTTCACCGCTTCCTGGCGGTGGAGGGCGGCCGGGAATTCCTCGTGCAGGTGCCGGGTTCGGCGAATTCGAAGCTCAGCGACGCCGATCTCGCCGCGTTGCTCAACTGGCTGCTCCCGAAGATGGGCGGCATCACGGCGGATGGATTCAAACCTTATACAGCGGAAGAGGTCGCGCTCTATCGCGCGCAGCGACTCGTCGACGTTACCGGCACGCGCGCCGCGCTCGTCGCGAAGTTCGCTCAGCCCGAAACGTCGAGTATCACCCGATAGAGCGCCGCGCAGTCGGCCCCGCATCCGCTGACACCGGTCCGCGTCTCGATCGCTTTCACCGCATCCTTCGCCGCGGCATCCGACGCGGCTGAAATCTCGAACACGACAAGCCGATCCGGCACCGCGACCGGTTCGTGCATCAGGACATTGTAGACCCGGTAGGGCGTCGCACCGACCGCGAGCCCCGCGTTCACGATGGCCCTCAATTCTTTCGACGCCACCCCTTTCGACCGGTGCAGGTAGAGATGTGTCGGCTTCGGCGCATCTGCGCTGCGCGTGCCCTTCCCCTCCCGCTGGTAGTAGATGCGCTCCGTCACCTTGATGAGATCGGTGCCGCGCCCGAGCTGGTCCATGCGCCAGCTCGCCATCAGCATCGCGATGATCGTCTTGTCCATGTCGGACGATGTGATCGTGTAGAGTGCCACATAGGGCCGCGCGCCGTCCTCCGTCACGGCAGCTCCGCGCCGCGCGCGCTCGTATCCCGGCACGGCGAGCACATCGGGAATGTCGATTTCGTTGTACCAGTGCTCGAATTCCGCCTCGCGCACCGGATCGACGTTCTCGGACTTCACCATCATCAGCCACTCGCTGCCGAGCGCTGCCGACGGCAGCGACAACAGCAGGGCCGCCGTCACAGCGCGAAGCGCGGTCATTTGAGGGCCGCGGCCAGCCGCTCGACCCATTGCTGGTGGAACGCCGTCGCCTCCGGCCCCGGCTGCCAGCCGAGCGCCATGTCGAGCACCGGATCGACGACCGCCGTCCGCTCGCCGCTCAGCACTTCCAGCACGGCGTGGCCGCAGAACGGCACATAGGCTTCCGCGTAGCCGCCCTCGTGAACGACCGCGAGCCGTCCGCCGCACAGGCGCCCGGCCGCGTCCATCATCTTCTGCGTCAGCGCGCGGTAGCTTTCGCTGTGCAGCAGCATCCGCGCCAGCGGATCGACACTGTTCGCATCGAGCCCGCACGCGACGATGATGAGTTCCGGTCGGAAGCTTTCGAGCGCAGACAGCACCAGCGCGTCGAACGCGTGGACGTAGGCGTCGTGCCCTGCGCCGGCGGGAAGCGGGATATTGAGGTTGAAGCCGAGCCCCGCGCCCGTGCCGCGATCCTCCGTGCCGCTGTATCCCGGCGGGAAGCAGCGGTCCTGATGGATCGAGATCGTCAGCACGTCGGCGCGGTCGTAGAAGATCGACTGCGTGCCGTTGCCGTGGTGCACGTCCCAGTCCACCACCGCGACCCGCGAGATGCCATGCCGCGCCTTCGCGGCCTCGATGGCGATCGGGATGTTGGCGAGCAGGCAGAAGCCCATCGGCATGTCGGCGAGGCAGTGGTGCCCCGCGGGGCGGCAGAGCGCGTAGGCGTTGTCGACCTTGCCGGTCAGCACGTCGTCGACGGCGGAAATGGCGAGGCCGCACGAAATCATCGCGATCTCGAAACCGCCCTTGCTGAACGGTGCGAGCCGGCCGAGATCACCGCCGCCCGCGTCGCTCACCCTCTTGAAGTTGTCGATGTAGTCGCGGGGGTGGACGCGGCAGACGTCCTCGACCGTGGCGGGGACGGAGTCAGCCATCACAAGTTTACGCGTGAGGCCGGAGGCGTTCGCGAGGTTGAGCAGGCGGCGCTTGGAATCGGGCGTGTCCGCGCCCGCGGTGCCGCCGGGCGGCTGCACCCAGTCGCCGACGGGCAGGAACAGCGCCTGCATCCCGGTCGCGTGCCAGAAGGTGCGTTCGTCGGTGTAGAATCCGGTGCGCGGCATGGCCCTGTCCTCCTCAGTCAGCCGTCAACTTCGGCGGGTTCGCGGCATCATAGACCTTTTCACCGTCGATGAAGGTCATGCGGACCTTCGTGGCGTGGATTTCGGTGACCGGCACCTTCCACGGGTTCCTTTCGGTGACGATGACGTCGGCGCGCATTCCGGGCTCGATCGCCCCCACGATGTCGCGCGTGCCCATCAGCGCCGCCGAATTCTCCGTGAAGATGCGGAACGCCTCGTCGAGCGTCACGCGCTCGTCCGGCGCGATCACCGTGCCGCCGCTGCCCGGCGCCTGCCGCGTCACCATCGTCTCGATGGCGAGCCACGGGTTGACCGACGGCACCACCGACCAGTCCGACCCCGCGACGACGTTCGCGCCGCTCGCCACAGCCTCCCGGATCGGGATCAGCCGCTTCATCATCTCGTCGCCCACCGCGCGGCGGATGTCCGTGTCGGTGATCGGCGTCGGATACCAGATGTAGGGCGAGAACTCCCATGTCAGGTGCAGGTCGCGCACGCGCGGGATGTCGGCGAGATCGGCGAAGGTCGTGTGGCCGATGTCGTGCGCGGAGCCCGCCCAGCCGTTCACCTTGCGCGCATGTTCCGCGGCGGAAATCGCCGAGCGCACCGCGCCGTCGCCGACGGCGTGGAACTTCACGTGCAGCCCCATGCGGTCGAACCGCGCGACCGCCTCGTCGAGGACCGGCTGCGGGATCAGCAATATGCCCTTGTTGGCGGGATCGGTGTTCGACACGCCCTTGTAGGGTTCGAGCATCGCGGCGGTGTGGCTCTCGATCGGCACGCCGTCCATGAAGATCTTCACGCAGTCGGTCTTGAAGCGCGGCTTCGCATAGAGGGCGCGCGTCTCGATCAGGCGGTCGCCCGCGGCATCGCCCGGCGTCCACACGATGCACCCGCGCACGCGCTGCTTGACGATACCTTCGCCGGAAAGATCGGAGATCGTCTTCATGTTGCTGTCGCGCACCGTCGCTTCCGTATAGGAGGTGATGCCGAACGACAGCATCTGCGCCGTCGAAAGCGTCAGCGCCCTGCGGTTCATCTCCTCGCTCGGCGCGGGCACGGCCTTCTCGACAAGCTCCGTCGCCGTTTCGCGGAACACGCCCGTGGGATCGCCCTTCGCGTCGCGCTCGATGATGCCGCCCGCCGGGTCCTTCGTGTCGCGCGTCACGCCCGCGACCTCCAGTGCCTTCGAATTCGCCCAGATGCTGTGGTGCGATTCATCCGAAAGCAGCACGGGATTGTTCGGCGCGACCTTGTCGAGGAAGGCGCGCGTCTGCTCGCCCTTCCTGAACACCGCACCCACCCAGTTGCCACCGACGATCCAGTCGCCGGGCTTCGCGGCCTTCACGCACTCCTTGACGCGCGCGGCGATGGCGGCGGGCTTCGCACCGTAGGCGAAGCCGCACGCGAACTGCTCGAGCCCCGCGAAATGGCTGTGAACATGCATGTCGTGGAGGCCGGGCAGCACCGCCGCGCCGTTCAGATCGACGACGACCGAAGCCGGCCCGCGATACGCCTCCGCGTCCTTCGCATCGCCGACCGCGACGATCACGCCATCCCGGATCGCGACCGCCTGCGCCCAGCCGGACGGGGTGCGCACGTCGCCGTTCAGCAGGATCGTGTCCGCCGGGGCTTCCGCCGCCGCGCCGCCGATCGCCGAAAGGGCAAGCACGCTCCCTGCAATCGCCTTCAGCATCCCCTGTCTCCTCTGCCCGTTCCTAAAGTGTCGAATAGTCTTCCGTCTGATCGCGCAGATCGCGGAGGAAGGTTTCCAGCCCGGCCTTGCGTTCCGGCAGCAGCGCCTTGCCCGCGGGCGACAATATCCGCGCGGGCACGTTCGCGAGATTGGCCTCCAGCATCTTCACCATGTCCGGCCCCCCGGGCTTGCCGCCCTGCGGATCGACGAGCGCCATCACGCGCGCCACGCCCACCGCGCCGAGCCAGTCGAGCGCATCGGCGTCGTGCAGGCAGAGCGCCTCCGGCGTCTTCGGCTCGCGGTCGTACATGTGGGTGCGGATCGCCTCGCGCACGGCATCCAGATTGCGCTCGGGAAAGCCGCTGTCTTTCAGGATCGTGTCGACGATCGCGGCGGCGCGGTCGGCATGGTCCGTGCCCTCCACGGCCCATTTCGGGAACGCCGCCATGTCGTGGAGATACGCGGCGGCGAACATCACGTCGTCGTCGAGGCGAACACCATCTGTGCGTGCAAGCTGCTGCGCCAGCACATAGTCCCGCACGCTGTGCGAATAGCCCCACGCGGGATTGCGGAATTCCTTGGCCGCCAGTTCGCGCACCTTCGCGCGCCATGCCGCCTCCGCCCGGTGGCCGACGCTCGAAGGGCGGCCCGGCACGTGCTCCATGGCGCTGTATTTCAGGAAGAAGTCGGCCTCCTTGTAACCCGGGTAAAGCGCGATCATCTTCCCCATCGCTTCTTCCGGCGACTTGGCGGTTTCGGTCACGGCGAGGAAATCGTCGATGTAGCGCACCGACGGATCGAAGATGCGCACATCGGTCGGGTCGCCGTGACCGGGATAGACTTTGGGTTTCTGCTTCGCGTAGCGCACCTTCAGCGCGACGAGCTCGGCGCGCCAGTTCTTCAGGTCCTCGCGGCTGATGTCGTCGCCCATCCAGAAATGCACGCCGTTGTAGCCGAAATCCGAAAGGAACAGCGCGTTGAGATCGGGGCTGTAGACGGTGGTGATATAGGGCGTTTCCGCGCGCATGTAGTCGGTGGAAAGTTCGAGCGTCCCGCCGCCGACCATCTCCAGCGCCGGCGCGTTCAGAACCGCGATGTTGCGTTCATAGTCGAAACCGTCCGGGTGCTCCGGCGTCTTCGGCTTCAGCGCGGGATCGAGCGGCGGCTCGGCGCCGGTCTCGCCGCCCGTGTCCATGTAGATCGCGTAGCGCTTGATGTCGGCCTTGATGTCCTCGTTCGCGACGACGATCTTCGCGTCCGGGAATTCCTCGCGGAACACCGCCATTCCGGTGAAATGGTCGGTATGGCCGTGGCTGATGAGGACATGCGTCAGCGGCAGCTTCATCGCCTTGATCATGGCGGCGAGCTTTCGCGCCTCGTTCGCCTTGCGCTGCACGTCCATCACCACGAGCGACGTGCCGTTCGAGAAGACGAACGAGTTCACCGTGGCGAAATCACCCTTGTAGACCGTGACCGTCCGCACCGGCCCGGCGTGCGCGGGCGCTGCCACGACCGCGGCGAGCAGCGCGAGGGCGAACGCCGCCTTCACCGGCCGCCGCTCGCCTGACGGTCGAACACGACCTCGCCGTCGATATAGGTCTGCTGCACCTTGATCGTGTGGATCTCGGTCGCCGGAATCCGGAACGGGTTCCTGTCGATCACGATGAAGTCCGCCCGTTTGCCTGTCTCGATGGTGCCGAGGTCCTTGTCGAGCCCGAGGCGGGTCGCGGCGTTGATCGTGAACATCCGCACCGCCTGTTCGATCGTGATCGCTTCATCGAGGCCGAAGCTGCGATCGCCGCCGCCGCGATTGCGCCGCGTGACCGCCGTCTCCATGCCGAGCCACGGATCGGGCGCGGGGATCACCGCCCAGTCCGACCCCGCGATCACCAGCGCGCCCGCCTCGAAGCCTTCGCGGATCGGCCACACCCGGCTGATCCGCGGTTCCCCGACCGCCATCGTGATGTCGTCGTTGATCGGCTGCGGGTCCCACAGGTAGGGCGAGAATTCGAACGCGGAATGCAGCGCCTTCGCGCGCGGCAGGTCGGCGGGGTCGATGAACGTCAGGTGCCCGACCTGATGGATCGGGCCATTGCCGCCGTTCTGCTGCCGCGCATGGGCGATGGCGTCGAGCGAGGCGCGCACGGCGGCGTCGCCCGCCGCGTGGAACAGCACGTTGAGGCCGAGCCTGTCCCACTTCGCCATCAGCGGACCCAGCTTCGCGGGATCGAACAGCAGCAAGCCCTTCGCGGGCGCGTTCGGCTGTCCGCCCTGATACGCCTCCAGCATCGCGCCGGTGTGGCTTTCGGTCGGCACGCCGTCCGCGAAGACCTTGATGCACGTCGGCTTGAAGCGTTCGCGCGTGTATTCGGGGATTGCCGCGATGGTCGCGTCGAGATCGGGGTTCGGATGACCCGCGTGGCTGTAGGCGATGCACGCCTGCACATGCTGCTTGAGCTCGCCCCTGTCGGCGAGCGCGGCATAGGCTTCGAGGTCGTCGCGGAACGCCATCGCCTCGACATAGCCGGTGATGCCGAAGGACAGCAGGTAATCGAGGTTCTTCTTCAGCTCCGCCTGCGTCTGCTCGGCGGGCTGCGGCGGAATGTGGCGCAGCACGAGATCGCGCGCGGTTTCGCGCAGCACGCCGGTCGGAAGCCCCGCCGCATCGCGCTCGATGATGCCGCCTTCCGGGTTCGGCGTCTCCTTCGCGATGCCCGCGATCGCGAGCGCGCGGGAATTCACCCACAGGCTATGGCCGCTCACGTCGAACAGCATCACCGGGTTGTCGGGCGACACCGCATCAAGCGTCGCGGCGGTGATCGGCGTGCCCGCCAGCACGGAGGCCTGCCACTGGCCGCCCGCCACCCATTCGCCCTTCGCCACGGTCTTCGCGCAGGCGCTCACCCCGGCGAGAAGCTCGGCCGCCGGAACGTTGGGCGAGATGCCGCAGCGCCCTTCGCCGCCCTTCGCCTGAAGCACGGGGTGCACGTGCATGTCGTAGAGGCCGGGCAGCACCGTCCGGTTGCCAAGATCGACCTCGCGCGCGCCCTTCGCCGCCTTGCGCACCTCTGTATCGCTGCCCACCGCGACGATCCGGCCGTCCCGCACCGCGAACGCAGTCTTCCAGCCCGAGGGCGTGTAGACCTGCGCATTCCGGTAGATCGTTGACGGCGACGCCGCTTGAGCCGCGGACGCGAGCACGGCCGCACCGGCGGCAAGCGCCGTCAGCCGAACTATCCGCCGAACTATTCGTTGAACCTTGGCCGATCCTGAAACCATGCCCCTCTCCCCTTTTTCGAAAACCGCGGCGCCGCAGCCGCCCGGTACGGCTGCGGCGCCTGCGCCCCGGCGGCTAGAACCGGTACGCAGCCGTCACGCCGAACGTCCGCGGCCGCACGATGTGCGAACGATAGATCGTGGCGTTGTTGTTGTCGCGCGCCCGGCGGCCGGCCCACACGGCCTGATCGAGCACGTTGTTGGCGAACAGCGAGAGGTCGACGCCGTTCAGGCGGTAACCGGCACGCAGCGACAGCGCCCGGATGGCGGGTGCGTTGTCGAGCGTCGGATCGACGCCGCCGTTGCGCGGATCAATGCCCGGCGTCAGGCTCGTCTGGTGCGCGCGGTAGTCGAAGTCGGCGCGAAGATAGGCGTCGTCCTGCTCGCGCAGGGAGAACTCGTGCTGCGCGTGCACCGAGATCGTCCACGGCGGCGTGGTGATGTGGTTGCCGTCCGTCACCAGCGGCACGGTGGCGAGCGGGCCGCCGAAGAACGTGTCGAGGAACTTGGCGTTCGTGTAGCCGACTTCGGCCTGCAGCGTGAAATCGTCGGTCACGCGGAAATCGAGCTGGAGATCGAAGCCGCGGCTCCGCGCCGAGCCGAGGTTCGCCGTGAACTGGAAGCCGCAGCCGCCGAGACCGACGACCTGCTGGATGTTCTTCCAGTCGATCTGGTAGACGCTGCCCTGCAGGCTGAGGCGTCCACCGAGCGTCCGGCTCTTCACGCCCGCTTCATAGCTCCACACCGAGTCCGACTTGTAGGTCTCGGGGCGGCCGTCCGGATAGCCGAGCGGATCGAGGTCGGTCGCCTGGCAGGGCGCGCCGACCTGCGGGTTGTAGCCGCCGGGCCGGAAGCCCTTGGACGCGGAGGCGTAGATGAGGTTCGCCGGATCGACCTGGAACTCCACGCCGAACTTCGGCGTGAACGGCTTCTCCTTCTGGCGGCCAACGTCCGTCACGGGATCGCCGACCACGGGGCCCTGCGCAAACGAGTTGATGTCGAACTTGGTCTCGCCGTAGCGCAGGCCGAGGGTCAGCGTCAGCCGGTCCACGGGGCGGAAGTTCACCTGGCCGAACGCCGCGATCTGCGTGTCCTTCGAGCTCGTCGCCTGATCGTAGATGAGGCGCCCGTCGACGAGCGGCGGGAAGAACGGGATCAGGAACGGCGCGTATTCGAACAGGAAGCGGTCCTCCACCTGCTGGATCGAGGTCTGCTTCGCCTTCTGGTAGAAGCCGCCGATCACCCACGTGAGCGG
>JACFNY010000041.1:0-1313 GCA_019454625.1 Sphingomonadaceae bacterium | reverse complement strand
CCGTGTTCGCGGATTGCAGGCGGATTTCGCCGGTGGTGATCTTCTGCGTGTTGACGAAATCGCTGAACGCCGCCTGATCCGGGAAGATCGGCAGCGTCACGCCCGCGAACAGGCTCTGGTCGAACGTCGTATAGTCCGCCCTGAACGTCTGCCTGCGGTCGAAATAGGAACCGATCGCCGTCAGGTCGACGGCGCCGAACGAATACTGCACGTTCAGCGTCGGCAGGTAGAAGCGGTCGCGGCCCGATTCCTGCACGCGGTTGCCGTTCAGGAACACGCCCTTCTCGTAGTCCGAGAGCGGCGCGTCCGGCACGGTGAAATCGGCGCGGACGTTGTCCCACGTCTCCGGGCTGTCGTTGGTGTAGATCTTCTGATAGGCGATCGACGGCGTGATGCGGAGCTCGGGCACCGGCGACCACGTGAACGCGACGCGGCCCACGTAGGAATTCTGGTAGTTCGCGTCGTCGTCGACAACGCCCTTGTCCTCGAAGCGCACGCGGTCGATGAAGCCGCCGTCGCGCCGGTAGTAGCCGCTGACGCGGACGCCGAGCTTGTCCTCGACGAGCGGCACGCCGTAGGCGACGCCGGCCTCGTAGCTGGGGCCGCCGTCCTCGGTGAGCGCGGCTTCCGCGCGCACGTAGCCGGACGTGCGGTTCAGGCTCGGCTGCGGCGAGATGAAGCGGATCGTGCCGCCCTGCGACCCCGCGCCGAACAGCGTGCCCTGCGGGCCGCGCAGCACCTCGACCCGTTCGAGGTCGAAGATCACCGGATAGGCATTGCCGCCGCTGTAGCCGAGCGAGCGGATCTGGATCGGCGTGTCGTCGATATAGACGCCCGTGGTCGCGGCGCCCGCGGTCGAATTGATACCGCGGATCGAGATGTTCGTCGTCGTGTTCGTCGCCTCGAAGACGACTCCCGGCGTCTGCCGGATCACGTCGGCGAACTCGCGCACGCCGCGGCTGTCAAGCGTCTCCTGCGAGAAGGCGCTGACGCTGAGCGGCACCTTGCTCAGCGCCTGCGACTGGCGGGTCGCGGTGACGACGATGTCCTCGAAGCCGACAAGGGTCTCGCCCGTGCTTTCCGCCGCGGACTGTTCGCCCGCAGCCTGCGCGAATGCCGCTGCCGGCAGGATCAGCGCCGCGATCGCGACGGACGATTTCGCCAGAGCGTGGATGGTCTGTCTTTTCATCTTTACCCCCTCCTGTTGTTGTCTTGTGAAATGTCGTGTTGCTCAGGAACCCAGTGTTCTCTTGTCTATGACTCTTGCGGCTTTTCCTTGGGATCGCGGCAGCGCCCCCGCAGGCTGGACGTCG
>JACFNY010000495.1 GCA_019454625.1 Sphingomonadaceae bacterium | reverse complement strand
GCCCACGCCGCATCGTCGAGATGGAGCTCGACGCGCGGGGTCGATCCCCAGTCGTCCTGCACCACGCGGCCGGACACCCAGAGCCGCCGCCCGCCCGCCTGCATCAGCGCCGCACCGAGCGGGGTATCGACGCTGCGGAACGCGACCGCCTTCACCCGCGCGCCGTCCGCGCCCGCAAGGATGACGCGGACATGGCCGGTGCCCACGATGTCGGCCTTCACCACCGTAACCGGACCGGCCGCGACGCGCGGACCGGGCCATCCCGCCCCGTAGGGCCCGGCGCCCTCGAGCGCTTCGGCCAGCGACGGCGTGACGCCCGCGGGCGCGAGCGCGAGATCGAAGGACAGCGAATCGACGGCGCGGGCGCGCGCCACGTCGCCCTCCAGCCGCTCGCAGAGGAAGCGCGCGAGATCGTCGACACGCTCGCGCGCAACGGTGACACCCGCCGCCATCGCGTGGCCGCCGCCCGCGCTGATGAGGCCCGCATCGCGCGCCGCGAGCACGGCCGCGCCGAGATCGACGCCGGGGATCGAACGCCCCGAGCCCTTGCCCGTGCCGCCGTCGTCGATGCCGATGACGAGCGCGGGCACGCCGAAACGGTCCTTGAGGCGGCTTGCGGCGATGCCGATGACGCCGGGATGCCAGCCGTCCCCGGCGATCACCGCGACGGGGGCGTTGCCCGCGCGCTCACAGACGGCGATGGCGGCTTCCGTCACCAGCGCCTCGATGGCGCGGCGCTCGTCGTTCAGCCGGTTGAGTTCGTCCGCCAGCACGCCGAGCTCGTCGCCCTCCCCGGTCAGCAGCCGCACGCCGAGGTCCGCCTGCCCGACGCGCCCGCCCGCATTGATGCGCGGCCCGAGCGCGAAGCCGAGGTCGGAAGCGCGCGGCGCGCGCTCCAGCCGCGCGGCGGCGGCGAGCGCGGCAAGCCCGGCGTTGCGGCGCGTCGCCATCACCTTGAGGCCCTGCGAGACGTAGGCGCGGTTGAGGCCGGTCAAGGGCACCACGTCCGCCACCGTGCCGAGCGCGACGAGATCGAGCATTTCGGTAAGCTTCGGTTCCGGCTGCCCTGCGAACCAGCCGCGTCCGCGCAGTTCCCGGTTGACCGCGACGGCGACGAGGAAGGCCATGCCGACCGCCGCGAGGTGTCCGAAGGCTGCGCCTTCGTCCTCGTCGACGCGGTTGGGGTTCACGATGGCGACGGCGGGCGGCAGCAGCGTCGAGGCCTTGTGGTGATCGACCACGATCACGTCGAGCCCCGCGCCCTTCGCAGCCTCCAGCGCCTCGAAGCCCTGCGTGCCGCAATCGACGCAGACGATGAGATCGGCGCCCGCGCGCTTCAGCGCCA
>JACFNY010000494.1 GCA_019454625.1 Sphingomonadaceae bacterium | reverse complement strand
GCATCGACGGCGCGCGGCGTGCGGAAACGCTCTTGGTCGACGAGTTCGTGGCACTCGCCCGCTGCTGGGCCGCGCCTAGTTGATCTTGGGCGTCGGGGCCTTTTCGGCCGCCGCCGTCACGGTCGCGGGCGGCCCCTTCTCGATCGCCGCCGCGAGCGTCACCGCACTCTGGCACTCGCCCTGACAGAGCTTGCGGATGCGCTCCAGATTGTCCTTCGCCAGCGCGACGGCGCCGCGCGCCATGTACGCCTCGCCCTGCTCCGAGAGCGCGGTCAGGTCGTTGGGGTCGATGGCCAGCGCCTCGCGGTAGAACTTCACGGCACGACCGGGGAGGCCGAGTTGATCATACGAGCGCGCGATGCCGATGTAGGCGCGCGTGTTCTTGGGATCGACGGCAAGCGCGGTTTCGAACTGGTCGATCGCGGCCTGCGCCTTGTGGCTGTTGAGGAGCGCTTCGCCGCTGCGCGTCAGCTGCATCGAAAGCGGCGCGATGCGGGGCTCCGCCGTCTTGCAATAGGCGACGCTCGACGCCGTGGCGATGGCGACAGCGATTCCGGCGAGCATGATCCTGGACTGCATGAACTTTTCCCTCAACGTCACTCCCCCTGCGGCCCGCTCTAGCATGACTTTTCATAACCTGCGATGAAGAAACCGTCGGTTCCGTCGCGATCCGGGCGCAGCAGACGCGTCCCTCCGGCATCCGGTATCAGGTCCGGATGGCGCTTCCTCAAGGCCTCGGCCTGAAGCCGCCCTTCCTCGGGAAGCAGCGAGCAGACGGCATAGACCAGCCTGCCGCCGGGCTTCAGCAGACGCACGCCGAGATCGGCGAGACGGGCCTGCAACGCCGCGAGCCGGAGAAGCCGCTGGGGCGTGAGCCGCCAGCGCGCCTCCGGGTTGCGCCGCCACGTCCCCGTGCCGCTGCACGGCGCGTCGACGAGCACCACGTCGGCCGCGCCGATCAGGTCGCCGAGCGCGCCTTCCTCGCGGCCCGCATCGAGAAGGCGCGTCTCGATGTTCGCCGCGCCCGCACGCGCCGCGCGCGGGCCGAGGTGCGAAAGCCGCGCCCGGTCGGCATCGCAGGCGACGAGGCGGCCCCCGTTCGCCGTGTCCGCCGCCAGCGCCAGCGTCTTGCCGCCCGCGCCCGCGCAAAGGTCTATGACTGTCATGCCCGGCCGCGCGCGGCAGGCGGCGGCGATGATCTGGCTGCCCTCATCCTGCACCTCGATGCGGCCGTCCTTGTAGACGGGCAGGTCCTCGACATTGAGGCCGTCGACGCGAAGGCCGTCCGGCGCATGGGGGGTCGGAACGGCACCGGGGACAAGCGGCAGCACGGCCTCGCGCGTCGTCTT
>JACFNY010000040.1 GCA_019454625.1 Sphingomonadaceae bacterium | reverse complement strand
CGAGCAGCATGGCGATGATGAGCGGATAGGTCGCGGGCAGGATGATCGCGTAGGCGAGCGGGAAGGCCGCGAACAGCCCGCCGCCGCCGAGCACCAGCCACGTCTCGTTGCCGTCCCACACGGGCGCGATGGCGTTCATCGCCTGATCCCGCTCCTCGCCCTTGAAGACGGGGAACAGGATGCCGATGCCGAGATCGAACCCGTCCATCACCACATAGGCGAAGATGCCGAAGGCGATGATGAACGCCCAGACGGTGGTGAGGTCGAGGTTGACGCTCATTGCCCGCCCTCCAGCGCGGATGCGGGAGTGATGCCCGCCGTTCGGGTCGGGCCGGGTTCGGCCTCGACACCCGCCCCGCCGGGTTTCGGCCGCTGCGCCATCAGCCTCAGGATGTACCACGTGCCCGCGCCGAACACCGCGAAGTAGATGACGACGAAGGCGACGAGCGAAGCGCCCACGGCGGGCGCGGCGAGCGGCGAGGCGCTGTCGGCGGTCCGCAGCAGGCCGTAGACGGTGTACGGCTGGCGCCCGACCTCCGTGGTGATCCAGCCCGCGATGACGGCGACGAAGCCCGACGGCCCCATCAGCATCGCGGCGCGGTGCAGCAGCGGCCAGTCGTAGAGGCGGCCCTTGACGCGCGCGGCGAGGCTCCAGAGGCCGAGCCCCAGCATCAGCAGACCGATGCCGACCATGATGCGGAAGGACCAGAACACGATGCCGATTGGGGGATGCTCATCGCGCGGCACGGTGTCGAGCCCGGCGAGCGGCGCATCCGCATCGTGCTTCAGGATCAGCGACGAGGCCTTGGGAATCGCGACCGCGTAGTCGATGCGCTGCGCCTCGCTGTTCGGGATGCCGAAGAGATAGAGCGGCGCGCCCTCTGGGTGGCTCTGGTAATGACCTTCCATCGCCATGATCTTCACCGGCTGATGCTCCAGCGTGTTGAGGCCGTGCAGGTCGCCCGCGAGGATCTGCACGGGGGCGACGAGCGCGGCCATCCACATCGCCATCGAAAACATGATGCGCGCGTGCGGGTTCGCGCGGTCCTTCAGCAGGTGCCACGCGCCGACCGCGCCGACAACGAACGCCGTGGTGAGATAGGCGGCGATCACGGTGTGGACGAGGCGGTAGGGGAAGCTGGGGTTGAAGATGATCGCCCACCAGCTCTCGCCGGGCAGGAACTGGCCGTTCTCGCCGATGATGTGGCCGGTTGGCGTCTGCATCCACGAATTGGCGCTGAGAATCCAGAAGGCCGAGATGAAGGTGCCGATCGCGACCATCAGCGTCGCCGTGAAATGCAGCTTCTTTCCCACCTTGTTCATGCCGAAGAGCATGACGCCGAGGAAGCCCGCCTCGAGGAAGAAGGCGGTGAGCACCTCGTAGGCCATCAGCGGGCCTATCACGGGCCCGGCCTTGTCGGAGAACACCGACCAGTTCGTGCCGAACTGGTAGGACATGACGATGCCCGAGACGACGCCCATCGCGAAAGTGACCGCGAATATCTTCAGCCAGTAGCGGAAAAGATCGAGATACTGGTCGCGGCCCGTCTTCAGCCACAGCGCCTCCAGCACGGCGAGGTAGCTCGCCAGCCCGATCGAGAAGGCGGGGAAGATGAAATGGAAACTGACCGTGAACGCGAACTGGATGCGCGCGAGAAGCACGGCGTCCACGGCACCGAACAGTGATTCGAACGGGGCTTCGAACACGGCGGCGACTCCTTCGTTGTCGGCCTGTCTGCTTGATCTGCCGGACGCATGTCGTCGGCGTATCTTGTCCCTGTGCGCGAACGCGGCAATGCGGCGCGTTGTTCCGCGACGTTCTGCCTCGTTGAGCCGCCTGCGGATCAATATTTGCAAATCATTCTCAATAGCGTAGAAGGTGCGCCGATTCGTAGATGACGAAAGGCTTCTTCATGAGTGACCGCGCCGCGGCAGCCCGCGTCCTCGCGCCGTCCGATGCGCTGACCGTGGAGACCGTGCGTTCCGTTCGGCACTGGAACGAACACCTGTTCAGCTTCACGATCACCCGGCCGCCGAGCTTCCGCTTCCGTTCGGGCGAGTTCGTGATGCTCGGCCTGCCGGGCGAACGGCGGCCGCTGCTGCGCGCCTATTCGATCGCGAGCCCGGCATGGGCGGAGGAGTTGGAGTTCCTCTCGATCAAGGTGCCGGACGGGCCGCTTACCTCCCAGCTCCAGCGTATCCGGGCGGGCGACCAGCTCTTCCTCGGGCGCAAGCCGACGGGGACGCTCGTCGCCGACGCGCTGCTGCCGGGGCGGCGGCTGTTCCTGCTCGCGACCGGCACCGGCCTCGCGCCGTTCATGAGCCTCGTGCGCGATCCCGACATCTACGAGCGGTTCAACCAGATCGTGCTCGTCCATTCGGTGCGGCAGGTGAGCGATCTTGCCTATCGCGCCGACCTCGAAAGCCATCTCGCGGGCGATCCGCTGGTGCAGGACCAGGCGCTGCTCCAGCTTTCCTACCTGCCGACGGTGACGCGCGCGCCGTTCCGCACCACCGGGCGCATCGACGCGCTGATCGACGACGGCACGCTGTTCGGGCCGCCGCTGACGGGGCCAAAAGCCTTCGATCCGGAAATCGACCGCGTGATGCTGTGCGGTAGCATGACGATGATCCGTTCGCTCGCGGCGCGGCTGGAAGCGGAAGGCTTCGCGGAAGGATCGAACGCCGAGCCCGGTCACTACGTCATCGAACGCGCGTTCGTCGGCTGAGGGGAGGTGGTTTTGCGATTCCGCCGAACGGCAAGCCGCACTAACCTTGCCGCCATGATTCGCCTGACCGCCCTTTGCACCGCTCTGCTCGCCGTTGCCGTCGCCATGCCCTCGCTCGCACAGAGCGAGCCGCAGACCTCCGCGACACCCGCCGAAACGCCGCCTGCGCCGCCGCCCGTGCCGGAAAAGGTCTACGAGACCGTGCGCGTCGCGATCACGACCAGCGAGGGGCCGATCGTGCTGGCCCTGGAAAAGGAGCGCGCGCCGCTGACGACCGCGAACTTCCTGCGCTACGTCGATCAGAAGCGGTTTGACGGCACGGCCTTCTACCGCGCGCTGAAAGTTTCGGACGACGGCAGCTACGGACTCATCCAGGGCGGCACGCAGGGCAACCTCAAGGCGATGCTGCCGCCGATCGCGCACGAGCCGACGACGAAGACCGGGCTTTCGCACACCGACGGCGCGGTCTCGATGGCGCGGGGTGCACCGGGAAGCGCGGCCGGCGATTTCTTCATCACCATCGGCGCACTCGAATCGCTGAACGCGGACCCGTCGAAGCCCGGCGACAATCTCGGCTTCGCCGTGTTCGGCCATGTCGTCGAGGGCATGGACACGGTGCGCAGGATCATGAATGCGCCGACCTCGCCGACGCTCGGCGAAGGCGCGATGAAGGGCCAGATGATCGCCGGCCCCGTGCGGATTCTGACCGCCCGCCGGGCGCAGTAGGGGTCATCGCAAGCTGTGCGATTCCGGAATTGCACAGCTTGCTCTGCCTGTTTGTGGTCGCATCGTTTTTCGCGGAAAACCGGTTCCCACTTTTCCGCACGATGCCTTAGCGCGCCAGCAGCAGCGTCGGCGCTTCGAGCAGCGCCTTCACCTCGCCGATGAAGCGCGCCGCGTCGTAGCCGTCGACCACGCGGTGGTCGAACGACGAGGAGACGTTCATCATCTTGCGAATCTCGATCGCGCCGCCGCGCACGACCGGGCGCTCGACGAGGCGGTTCGGGCCGATGATCGCCACCTCCGGGTGGTTGATGACCGGCGTCGTCGCGATTCCGCCGAGCGTGCCGAGGCTGGTGATGGTGATCGTGGAGCCGGATAGCTCCTCGCGGCGCGCGGTGCCGTCGCGCGCGGCGGCGGCGAGGCGGGCGATCTCCGCGGCGAGGTCCCAGAGGCCGAGGCTTTCGGCGTTCCGCACGACGGGCACGATGAGGCCATTGTCGGTCTGCGTCGCGATGCCCGCGTGGACGGGCGCGTAGCGGCGGACGATGCCGGCCTCGTCGTCGTAGGTCGCGTTGATCTGCGGGAACTCCGGCAGCACGCGGACGAGCGCCTGGATGAAGAACGGCAGCAACGTCAATTTCGGTCGCGCGTTTCCGTAGCGCGCATTGAGTTCGGCGCGCGCCGCTTCGAGCGCGGTGAGATCGACCTCCTCGACATAGGCGAAATGCGGGATGCGCCGCGCGGAGAGCTCCATCTTCTCGGCGATTTTGCGGCGTAGGCCGACGAGCTTCACCTCGGTGAATTCGTCGGTGGCAACGGTCGCGGCCTGCGGCTGCCGCAAGGCCGCGACATGCGCCTCGAAATCCGGGCGGCGGATGCGGCCGTAAGGGCCGGAGCCCTTCACGTCCTCCAGCGCGACACCGGCCTGCTTCGCGAGGCGGCGGACCAGCGGCGAGGCTTTCGGGCGCGATGCCGCGGGCGCAGGGGCAGGGGGCGACGTTTCGGCAGGGGCCGGAGCGGGAGCCGTTTCCTCCACGGGTTCGGCAGGCGCTTCGCCTTCGAGCGCGAATTCGACGAGCGCCGAACCGATCTGCCGGAGCTGTCCGACCTCGCCGTGGATCGCGACGACGGTTCCCGAAACCGGCGAGGTGAGTTCGACGGTCGCCTTGTCGGTCATCACGTCGGCGAGCGGCTGGTCCTCCGCGACCGCGTCGCCGGGCTTCACGTACCACTGGACGAGTTCGGCCTCGGCGATGCCCTCGCCGATGTCGGGCAGCTTGAAGACGTAGTTCGCCATCGCGCCTCAGGCCTCCATCGCGCGCCGGAGCGCATCGCCGACACGCTTCGGGCCGGGGAAATATTCCCATTCGAAGGCATGGGGATAAGGCGTGTCCCAGCCGGTGACGCGCTCGATCGGCGCTTCGAGATCGAAGAAGCAGTGCTCCTGCACCAGCGCGGCGAGTTCCGCGCCGAAACCGCAGGTACGCGTCGCCTCGTGGACGACGACGCAGCGGCCGGTGCGGCTCACCGACTGCGTGATGGTTTCGAGATCGAGCGGCATCAGCGTGCGCAGGTCGATGACCTCCGCGTCGATACCGGTCTCTTCGGCGGCCGTGAGCGCGACGTGCACCATCGTGCCGTAGGCGAGCACGGTGACGGCATTTCCGGGGCGCACGATGTTCGCCTTGCCGAGCGGCACGACATAGTGCCCTTCCGGCACCTCGCTCGCCGGGTGCTTGGACCACGGCTCCACCGGACGGTCGTGATGCCCGTCGAACGGGCCGTTGTAGAGGCGCTTGGGCTCGAAGAAGAGCACGGGGTCGTCGTCCTCGATCGCGGCGATCAGCAGCCCCTTGGCGTCGTAGGGATTGGACGGGATCACCGTCTTCAGGCCCGCGACGTGCGTGAAGATGCCTTCCGGGCTCTGGCTGTGCGTCTGCCCGCCGTAGATGCCGCCGCCGTAGGGGCTGCGCACGGTGATCGGCGACCACCACTCGCCGCCCGTGCGGTATCGCATCCGCGCGGCTTCCGAGATGAGCTGGTCGGTGGCGGGGTAGATGTAGTCGGCGAACTGCACCTCGACGACCGGCCGCTTGCCGTAGGCGCCCATGCCGATCGCCACCGCGACGATGCCGCCCTCGGAGATCGGCGCGTCGAACACGCGGGTGAGGCCGTGCTTCCGTTGCAGGCCGTCCGTCGCGCGGAACACGCCGCCGAAATAGCCGACATCCTGCCCGAAGATGGTGACGGCGGGGTCGCGCGTCAGCGCCACGTCCATCGCGCTGTTCAGCGCCTCGATCATGTTCATCGTCGCCACGGCGCTACACCCCCGCTTGCCTGCGCTGAAGCGCGAGATGGGGCGGCATTTCCTTGTAGACGTCGTCGAACATGGTGGAGGCCGGGATGCGCGCGCCTTCCTTCAGCGTGCCGTAGCTTTCGGATTCCTTGCCCGCGCGGCGCACCTCTTCCTCAAGTTCCTTTTCGAGGTCCGCGTGCCGTTCCTCGCTCCAGAAGCCCGCGCCGATCATGTGCGCTTTCAGCCGTTCGATCGGATCGCCGAGCGGCCATGCGCCGGCTTCCGATCCGGGGCGGTATTTGCTCGGATCGTCGGAGGTGGAGTGGCCCTCGGCGCGGTAGGTGAAAAGTTCGATCACCGTGGGGCCGAGGCCGCTGCGCGCCCGGTTCGCCGCCCAGCGCGTGACGGCGTAGACGGCGAGGAAATCGTTGCCGTCGACGCGCAGCGACGGGATGCCGTAGCCGAGCCCGCGCGAGGCGAAGGTCGTGCGCTCGCCGCCTGCGATGCCGGAGAAGGACGAGATCGCCCACTGGTTGTTGACGATGTTGAGGACGACCGGCGCCTGATAGACGCTGGCGAAGGTGAGTGCGTAGTGGAAGTCGCCCTCGGCCGTCGCGCCCTCGCCGATCCACGCGGCGGCGATACGGCTGTCGTTGTCGGCCGCCGATGCCATCGCCCAGCCGACCGCCTGGCTGTACTGCGTGCCGAGATTACCGGAGATCGAGAAGAAGCCTGCCTCGCGGCTCGAATAGAACACCGGCATCTGCCGCCCTTTCAGGCGGTCGCGGCTGTTCGAATAGACCTGGTTCATCATGTCGACGAGCGGCCAGCCGCGTGCCACGAGCAGGCCCTGCTGGCGGTAGGTGGGAAAGCACATGTCGCCGTAATCGAGCGCGAGCGCCGCCGCGACGGCGACCGCCTCCTCGCCCGTGGATTTCATGTAGAAGCTGGTCTTGCCCTGCCGCTGCACGCGCACCATCCGCGCGTCGTAGGCGCGGGTCAGCATCATGGCGCGCAGGCCCTTTTCGAGCACGTCGGCCGAAAGGCCGGGGTTCCAGTCGCCGACTGCCTCGCCCGCGTCGTCGAGCACGCGGATCAGCGCCCACGCAAGGTCGCGGATTTCGGCGGGATCGACGTCCTCGGCCGGGCGGCGGACCTCGCCCGCGGGCGGCACCTTGATGCGCGACATGTCCGGCGTTTCGCCGGGGCGGCAGCCGGGCTCGGGAATGTGCAGGCGCGAACTGTTCTTCAGCATCGGCGTTCCCTTGCGGTTCAGGCCGCTGCCCGCTGTCCGCGCGCGATGATGCGGCGGGCGAGGGTATCGGCGACGATGTTGGCCGGCAGGTTGTCCCGCGCCGCGGCTTCGAGGATGCCGGTGAGGCGCGGCGCGATCTCACCGATGCGCCGCTCGACCGCTTCCGGCGCTTCGCCCAGATACTCGGCGGAGACGTTGATGATGCCGCCCGCGTTCACGACATAATCCGGCGCATAGACGATGCCTCGTGCAAGTAACGCTTCGCCGTCCGCTTCGGTTGCAAGCTGGTTGTTCGCCGCGCCGCAGACGAGGCGCGCCTTGAGATCGGGGATCGTGCGGGCGCTCAGGATGCCGCCGAGCGCGCAGGGCGCGAGGATGTCGGCGTCGGCGGCGAGGATGTCGTCCACGCTGACGGCGCGCGCGCCGAGTTCGGCGACCAGCGCATCGACGCGGCGGTGGTCGACGTCCGCGATCACGAGCCGCGCCCCCGCCGCGCGCAGCATCCGGCACAGCGCCGCGCCGACATTGCCCGTGCCCTGCACCGCGACGGTGAAGCCATCGAGATCGCTGCCGAGCGCGAAGCGGGCCGCCGCGCGCATCGCTTCGAACACGCCGCGTGCCGTCCACGGCGAAGGGTCGCCGCCGCTCTTGCCCGGTTCTGCGTGCAGTCCCGCCACGTAGCGCGTGCGTTCGCGGACGCGTTCCATGTCGGCCACGGTCGTGCCGACGTCCTCGGCGGTGATGTAAGCGCCGCCGAGGCTTTCCACGGCGTCCCCGAAGGCACGGAACAGCGCGCCGCGGTCGAAGCTGCCCGCCGGGCGCCGGAGCACCGCCTTGCCGCCGCCGAGCGGAAGCCCGGCAACCGCGTTTTTGTAGCTCATGCCGCGTGCGAGCCGGATCGCGTCGGCGGTGAGGTCGGCGTGGCTGTCGTAGTGCCAGAAGCGGCAGCCGCCCGCCGCCGGGCCGAGCGCGGTCGAATGAATGGCGATGACGCCGATCGTCTCGCCGTCCGCGTTGCTGACGACGTGGATGTCTTCCTGAAAATCCGTGACTTCGTGCGGCCGGTGGACCATCGGACCTCCCTTTCGCGCAACAGCGTATCACGGGGGCGGCTGATAAAAATTGCTCGTATGTGAATGATAGGCTGTATAAGGAATGAGTTATTCGACTTTGTGGTATTAACGGAATAGGTAATGCTGGAAGAGTTGGACCCGTTCGAGCGCAGGATCCTCGCCATCCTGCAGAAGGATTCGTCGCGGCCGACGACCGAGATCGCGGAGGAGGTCGGGCTGTCGCAGGCGCCCTGCTGGCGGCGCATCCAGCGGCTGAAGGAGGCCGGCTACATCAAGGGGCAGGTGAGCCTGCTAGACCGGCGCAAGATGGGCCTCAACACGCAGGTGTTCGCGCAGGTGAAGCTCACCCGCCACGGCCGCTCCAACCTCCACGAATTCTCGGACGCGATCCGCGAGTTTCCCGAAGTGCTCGACTGCTTCGTGCTGCTGGGCCCGGTCGACTTCATGCTGCGCATCGTGACGCGCGACATCGAAACCTACGAACGCTTCTTCTTCGAGAAGCTCTCCCAGCTTCCCGGCGTGCAGGAGGTGCACTCGATGGTGGCGCTGTCCGAGATCAAATCGACGACGGAGCTGCCGATTCTGGAAAGCGAGGGGGCGGCGTAGGCCTCTTGCGGCGCCCCCGCATCGTGGCATACCGTCCGCCTCTTTCTTGGGGGGCAAAACATGAATGTTCTGGGGCGCATTGCGGCCATTCTGGCCGTGACATCTTCTGTGTCTTTTCCGCTCGGTGCTCAGCCTGCTGAAAGCGAGGGTGCGGCGCCTGACGGAACAATCGCCGGGCCGGAAGCAGAGGCGACACCGTCAAGCATCGCGGAATCGTCGCAGGCGGTTCCGGCTCCCGAGAGTGCGCCCGATGCTGCGGTGCAGGACAGCGGCTGCGAACTGCATGTCTGGCCGACCAACAACTATATCGGCTTCAATTCGGGGCTGCTCTCCGGCTTCGGGATCGTCGGCGCACTGGTGGACGAGGCGGCGCACGAGAACCGGGTGAAATCGGTGAAGGATCTCATGCGGGACTATCTCGGCCCGGAGATTCAGCTCGCGGAACTCGAGAAGGTCGGATACCGGACGGTATTGGGGAAGCAGGACTACCGGGTGATCGTCCAGGAGCCCACGCCTTTCAACGAGGACCTGAAGGGGAATCCGGAACTCAAGGCCAAGGTGAAGGTGATCAACGCCAAAATCAAATCCGGCGAGCGCCTTACCGATTCGAAGGCTCCCTGCTACGCGGAATTCCTCATCCTGAACGTCTTTTATCACAAGGCCATGATGTACGGCAGCAACCTCTTCGTCGGCACCCTTTTCCGCGATTATTCAGGCGGCGGGGCACCCCGGGTGTCGTCCGGCGCGGTGAAGAATCCGCTGGAGGACTTTCCGCCGAAATCTCCGGACATGGTCGAAAAGGCGCAGGCCGAACTGCGCGATGCGTTCGGCAGGGATTTCGTCGAATGGAGCGAGAAGAAGCTGCTGAAATAGGGGACGCCGGCCAATTCTTCGTCAGAACGACTTCGGCAATCCCAGCGCGTGTGTCGCCACGTGGCTGAGGATGAGGTTCGTCGAGATCGGCGCGACCTGATAGAGGCGGGTTTCGCGGAACTTGCGCTCGATGTCGTATTCCTCGGCGAAGCCGAAGCCGCCGTGCGTCTGGAGGCACATGTCGGCGGCGCGCCATGAGGCTTCGGAGGCGAGCAGCTTCGCCATGTTCGCCTCGGTGCCGCAGTCCGCGCCCGCGTCGAACAGTGCGGCCGCCCTGTTTACCATTTCCGCCGCGGCGGCGACCTCGACATAGGCCCGCGCGATCGGGAACTGCACGCCCTGATTTTCGCCGATGGCGCGGCCGAACACGCTGCGCTGCTTCGCATAGGCGGCGGCACGGTCGATGAAGAAGCGGCCGTCGCCGATACACTCGGAGGCGATGAGGATGCGCTCGGCGTTCATGCCGGAAAGGATGTAGCGGAAGCCTTGCCCTTCCTCGCCGATCAGGTTCTCGGCCGGAACGGCGACATCGTCGAAGAACAGCTCGGTCGTCGCGTGGTTGAGCATCGTGCGCACCGGGCGGATGGTGAGGCCGTTCTTCACCGCCTCGCGGATGTCGACGATGAGGACGCTCATGCCGTCCGAGGGCTTGGCGACGGCCTCGCGCGGCGCGGTCCGCACCAGCAGCACCATGAGATCGGAGTGCTCGGCGCGGCTGATCCAGATCTTCTGGCCGTTCACGATGTACCTGTCGCCGTCGCGGCGTGCGAAGGTGCCGATGCGCGTCGTGTCCGTGCCCGCGCCCGGCTCGGTGACGCCGAACGCCTGCAGGCGGAGCGCCCCGGAGGCGACGGCAGGCAGGTAGCGCTGCTTCTGCGTGGCCGAGCCGTGCTTCAGGATCGTGCCCATCGTGTACATCTGCGCATGACAGGCGCCGCCGTTGCAGCCCGCGCGGTGGATTTCCTCGAGGATCGCCGACGCCGCGCCGAGCCCGAGCCCGGAGCCGCCGTAGTCCTCCGGGATCAGTACGGAGAGGAAGCCCGCGCGCGTCAGCGCTTCGACGAACTCGACCGGATAGGTGCGCGCGCGGTCGTGCCGCTGCCAGTATTCGCCGGGAAAGTCCGCGCAGAGCCGCCGCACGGCATCCCTGATTTCCGGAAACGACGGATCGGACATGATGACGCTACCCCCGGCCTTGTGCTGCACCCCTGCTATCACGCGCGGCCGGTTCGCCAAGGCTTTTCACGAGGCGCGGCAGGCAGACGCCGAGCGAGAGCGCGCGGTAGGCGTAGCTCGCCAGCAGCGCGATCCAGACGCCGACGTCGCCGAGACCGCGCAGGAGAAAGTCCGTCGCGAGATAGGCGATCGTCACCAGCACGCCCGCATTGCGGAGCACGCGGCCGCGCGTCGCGCCGATGAAGACGCCGTCGAGCAGCCAGCTCGGCACGCCGATGAGCGGCACGAGCGCGCAGAAGGGCAGCATGGCGTGCGCCTGCGCGCGCACGGCGGCATCCTCGGCGACGAGGTCGATGAGCGCGCCGCCGGAAAGCGCGATCAGGCCCGCGAAGACGAGCCCGCCCGCCAGCGAGAACTCGCCGGTGAGCCGCACCGCGCGCAGGAACGCCGCACGCGACCCGGCCCCGATCGCCGCGCCGACGCGCGCCTCCGCCGTGAACGCGAAGCCGTCGAGCACGAAGGCGCTGACGCTGATGAACTGCATGAGGATGTGGTTCGCGGCGAGCGGCACCGCGCCGAGCCTTGCGCCGGAGCGGGCGAACCAGCTGATGAGGATGAGCAGAGCCAGCGTGCGGATCATGATGTCGACGTTGACGGCGAGGAGCCGCCGCGTCGGTTCCCATGCGAACAGCGCGCCGCGCGCCTGCCTGCGCCACCAGCCGGGGCCGAGCAGGCGCGAAACGACGACGAGGCCCGCGGCGAGCGCGCACCCTTCCGCGACCGCTGTGCCGATGCCGACGCCGA
>JACFNY010000039.1 GCA_019454625.1 Sphingomonadaceae bacterium | reverse complement strand
AGCGCGCGGGCTCGCGATAGGCCATCAGCCGCGCCGCGGCCTGATCGCGGCTGCCCTCGCCCGCGACCATGTAGGTCGCGACCGTCCACGGTGCGCCCGCGAAACCGAGGAAGGTGGTCTCGCCCGGCAGCAACGCGGCGACCTTGCGGACGGTCCCGTAAACGGCAGCCAGATGCTGCGGCGCCGCGTGCAGGTCCTCGAGCCGGGCTTCCACGAGCGGCGGCGCAAGCTGCGGCCCCTCGCCCGGCGTGAACGTCAGCGCCTGGCCCATCGCGTGCGGCACGATCAGGATGTCCGAGAACAGGATCGCGCCGTCGAAGCCGAAGCGCCGGATCGGTTGCAGCGTGATCTCCGCCGCGGCGTCGTTGTCGTAAACGAGTTCGAGAAACCCCCCCTTCTCGGCACGCAGCGCACGATACTCCGGGAGATAACGCCCCGCCTGCCGCATGAACCACACCGGCGGCACGGATTGCCGTTCTCCGTTCAGCACTGCGAGCAAGGACCGGGACCCCATATCTCTCCCTTAATATATAGATAGATGGATTTGGATGATTGTTGGGCTGGGGATAACGGGGTTTCCCGTGAAGTCCACAGGCAAGCATGACGCAGGCGCGGGGCGCGGCCTGCCGGTTTGCGGCGCGGGGCGCGACTTATCCACCGGATTCACAAGACGATGCGGGAACTGTCCACCTGGGGATGATCTGCCCGTGGCGACCCGTGGAAGGATGCACGACCACCCGCTTGCCCGTTATCCCGCGAGTCCTTAAGCGAGTCGTCCGGGGCTTATCCACAACAGCGCCGGAAAGGAGGCGACACATGCGGCTGCACTTGCATCTCGTCTCCGATTCGACCGGCGAAACGCTTGAATCGGTTGCGAAAGCCGGACTCGCACAGTTCGAGGACGTCGAGACGATCAAGCACTTCTGGCCACTCGTCCGATCGAAGGGCCACCTCGACCGCGTGCTGATGGACATCGCCAAGCGCCCCGGCCTCGTGCTGTTCACGCTGGTGAGCGGCGAGATGCGGACCCACCTCGAGGCGCGCTGCCGCGCGATGGGGCTGCCGGCGGTCGGCGTGCTCGATCCCGTGATCGAGGGGCTGCAAACCGTGCTCGGCCAGCGCGCCGCCGCCCGGCCGGGCCGCCAGCACCAGATGGACGAGGCCTATTTCCGCCGCGTCGCCGCCATCGACTACACGATGAACCACGACGACGGGCAGGGCGCCGACAACTGGGAGGAAGCCGACATCCTGCTGATCGGCGTCTCGCGCACCTCGAAGACGCCGACCTCGATCTACCTCGCCAACCGGGGCGTCAAGACCGCGAACCTGCCGCTGGTGCCGACGAGCCGACCGCCAGAGCAATTGTTCCGCCTGTCGAAGCCGATGGTCGTCGGGCTCACCACCAATCCCGACCGGCTCGTGCAGGTGCGCCGCAACCGCCTGCTCAGCCTCGCGCAGGCGCCGGAGACCGCCTATGTCGACATGGACGTGGTGACCAAGGAGGTCGCGGCGGCGCGGCGGCTCTGCGCCGACAACAACTGGCCGGTGATCGACGTGTCGCGCCGCTCGATCGAGGAGACGGCGGCGGCGATCATCAACCTCTACAACGAGCGCGCCGAGACGCACGCCAACGGTTCGGCGGCATGACGTCACTCGTTCTCGCGTCGACGAGCGCATCGCGGCAGGCGATGCTGACGGCGGCAGGCGTTCCCTTCGAGGCGCTGCCGCCGATGGTCGACGAGGCCGAACTGAAGCGCGCGCTCGCCGCCGAAGGCGCGGACGCGCGCCGGATCGCGGACGCGCTCGCCGAGGCGAAGGCGGTGAGGGTGTCGCGGAAGCTGCCGGGGGCGCTGGCGCTCGGCAGCGACTCCGTGGTGGCGCTCGACGACGGCACGCTGATCGACAAGGCGCCCGACCGGGAAACGCTCGCCGTTCAGCTCCGGATGCTGCGTGGCCGCGCGCACCGGCTGGTGTCGGCGGCGGCGATCGCGGAGAACGGGACGGCGGTCTGGCGTTTCGTCGGTGTCGCAAGGCTCACCATGCGCGACTTTTCGGATGCGTTTCTGGACGCCTATCTCGACGCCTGCGGCGATGCGCTGCTCGGCGACCAGTTCACCATTCGCGGCCTGCCGCTTCTGGCCGTGCTCGATTACCTGAGGACCCGCAGCGTGATGCCGACATGAGCTTGCCCTACGCGGAGGTGATCGGCGATCCGATCAGCCATTCCAAGTCTCCCCTCATCCACAAATTCTGGCTGGACCGGCTCGGCATCGCCGCCGACTACCGCCGCGCCCACGTGAAGGCGGAGGGGCTTGCCGCCTATATCGAAAGCCGCCGCAGCGATCCCGACTGGCGCGGCTGCAACGTCACGATCCCGCACAAGATCGCGGTGATGGACCATGTCGCCGATCCCGGCGGCGTCCGCGCGAGCATCGGCGCGATGAACACGATCGCACGCGGCGAGGACGGCGCGTTGTTCGGCACAAACACCGATGCGGGCGGCTTCTTCGCGCCGATCGCGGGGCTCGACCTCGAAGGCCGGCCGGCGGTCGTGGTGGGCGCGGGCGGCGCGGCGCGCGCCGTCCTGTTCGCCCTGTCGAAGGCGAATGTCGGCCCGGTGACGGTGCTGAACCGCAGCCCGCTGAAGGCGATGGGCCTGCTTGCCGCCTTCGGTCTCGCGGGATCGGCGAAGCCGCTCGATGCGCCGCTTCCCGAGGCGGCGCTGCTGGTGAACGCGAGCGCTCTCGGCATGACCGGACAGCCGCCGCTCGACCTCGACCTCTCGCCGCTTGCCGAGGACGCGGTCGTTTACGACATCGTGTACAGCCCGCTCGAAACGGGCCTTTTGAAAGCTGCGGCGGCGCGCGGCTTCGAAACCGTCGACGGGCTCGAAATGCTGATCGGCCAGGCCGCGATCGCCTTCTCGCTGTTCTTCGGCGCGGTCCCGCCCGAAGGCTGCGAGGACGAACTGAAGGCGCTGCTCACGCGATGATCATCCTCGGCCTCACCGGTTCGATCGGCATGGGCAAGTCGACCGTCGCGGCGATGCTGCGGCGCGCGGGCGTTCCCGTGTTCGACGCCGATGCGGAGGTGCACCGGCTGCAAGGGCCCGGCGGCGCGGCGCTCGCGCCGATCGAGGCGGCGTTTCCGGGGACGACCGGGCCGAACGGTGTCGACCGCGCGAAGCTCGGCGCGGCGGTGTTCGGGAACGCCGGGGCGCGCCGCCGCCTCGAGGCGATCGTGCACCCGATGGTGCGGCAGGCACAGCAGGCGTTCCTGGCGGCGGCGCGGCAAAACCGCGCGGCGATCGTCGCGCTCGACATCCCGCTGCTCTTCGAGGGCGGCGGCCAGGCCCACGTTGACGCCACCGTCGTCGTGTCCGCGCCCGCGCATGTGCAGCGCCGCCGCGTGCTCGGGCGGCCGGGGATGACGCACGAGAAGTTCCGCGCCATCCTCGCCACCCAGATGCGCGACCGGGAAAAGCGCCGCCGCGCCGATTTCGTGATCGACACGGGGCAGGGCCTGCGCGAGACGCGGGCCGAAATCCGTCATCTCGTCTCTTGTCTCCGGCGTCATGGAGTCCGATATTGCAAGACATGCGTGAGGTCATCTTCGACACCGAGACCACGGGTCTCGACCCGTCGGACGGGCATCGCATCTGCGAGATCGGCTGCGTCGAACTCGTCAACCGCATCGAAACGGGGCGCACGTTCCACGCGTACATAAACCCGTGCCGCCCGATGCCCGCCGAGGCCGAGGCGGTGCACGGGCTTTCCGACGCGTTCCTTGCCGACAAGCCGACGTTCGCGGCGATCGCGGCCGAGTTCGTGGCCTTCGTGGGCGACGCGCGGCTCATCGCGCACAACGCCGAGTTCGACCGCCGCTTCGTCAACTGGGAGCTCCGCAACACGGGGCACGACCAGATCCCGATCGAGCGCGTGGGCGACACGCTCGTCATGGCGCGCAAGAAATTCCCCGGCGCCAAGCATTCGCTCGACGCGCTGTGCACCCGCTTCAGCATAGACCTCACCGCGCGCGACAAGCACGGCGCGCTGCTCGACGCGCAGCTTCTGGCGCGCGTTTACGTGGAGCTGACGGGCGGCCGGCAGATCGGCCTGTCGCTCGGCCAGGCGGCGGCGCAAGAGGAAACGGTTGCGGTCCGCGTCGAACGCCGCTACGTGGCGCCCCGCCCGCACGCCGCGACGCCTGAGGAGCTGGCGCGGCACGCTGCCTTCCTCAAGCTCCTGAAGACTCCGCTGTGGGAGCAGACGGGCACGGATTGAGTCCTGTTGGGGTCGGATGCGCAGGCGCGCGCGTCCGGTGACGAGTTTTACCGCCATCGCCCGGCAACCGGCGGGCGAGGCCAAGAAGAAAGGATGGGCCGAGATGGATATCCGCGTTTCCGGTCAACAGATTGATGTCGGCTCCTCGCTGACCGCGCATGTCGACAGCAGTCTCGATGCGATGGTGCAGAAGTACGGCGTGCGCGCCACCGGCGCGAACGTCACGCTGAAGCCGGGTCCGCACGATGCCGGCTTCGTCTGCGATATCCTGCTGCAGCTGACGCAGGGCCTGGTGCTGAAGGCGTCGGACCGGTCGATGAACGCCGCGCAGTTCGCCTTCGACGGCGCCGCCCAGAAGATCGACAAGCAGATCCGCCGCTACAAGCGCAGGCTGGAGGATCACCACCGGCTGAACGGCGTGAAGGACGTCGCGTTCGACGCCGAGTACCGCGTGCTGCGCGCGGCGGGCGAGGACGCGGAACAGGCGGACGAGAGCGCCGACAACCCGCTCATCGTCGCCGAGACCCGCGTCGACATTCCCGAGGCGAGCGTGTCCGACGCCGTGATGATGCTCGACCTCCGGCACACGGGCGCGCTGATGTTCCGCAACAGCAGCACCGGCGCCTACAACATGGTGTACCGCCGCGAGGACGGGCACATCGGCTGGGTGGAACCGCCCGCCGCCTGAGCGGCGGCGCGTTAACGGCCCTTCCAGACGGCCCGGAGTAGAAGCGCAAGCATGTTCGACCTGGTCACACCGCGAACCGTCCACACGGGACTGCGCGCCGGCAGCAAGAAGGCGCTGCTCCAGCAGCTCGCCGCGCTCGCCGCGGCCGTGGTGAACGTGCCCGAGGCGCGGATCATGGAGGTGCTGCTCGAGCGCGAGCGACTCGGCTCCACCGGGCTCGGCGGCGGCGTCGCGGTGCCGCACGCGCGGCTTCCGGAGCTGAAGACCGTGCAGGGCCTGTTCGCGAAGCTCGACCCGCCGATCGACTTCGACGCGATCGACCGCCAGCCCGTCGATCTCGTGTTCATGCTGCTCGCGCCCGAGGACGCCGGCGCCGACCATCTGAAGGCGCTCGCGCAGATCAGTCGCATGTTCCGCGACCGCCGCCTCGTCGACAAGCTGCGTGGCACCAACAATAGTGATGCTCTTTACGCGCTTTTAAGCGGAGTCGGGCATAGCGAAGCAGCATGAGCATCGAAGACACCCAGGCTGAAGGCAAGACGGCCCGCCTCGCGGGCCGCCGTCAGGTCGTATTCAAGGGCGAGGTCCGCCTGATCGACCGGCAGTTCGGGTGCATCGTGCGCGACATCTCGACGAGCGGCGCGCGCATCGCCTGCAAGCAGATGCTGCCGAAAGGCACCGCGCTCCACCTGTTCCTGCCGAAGTTCGGCACGTTTCCGTGCCTCGTCGCGTGGGCGGACCAGGGGCTGATGGGCCTCGTCTTCGTCGACGGCGACTCGGGCGGGCTGCAGCGGCTTGGCGACAAGGCGCGTATGCTCGGGCTGCTCGACGCCAAGCCGGATCAGCCGGGACACGCCGCCGCCGCCAGCGCCTGACCGGCGCGATGCGAATCAGGACCGACATCTGGCTCGGCGCGCTTCGCCGCCGCGTCGAGGCTGCGGGCGGATTCGCCACCGTCATCGCCAAGGGCGAACCCGATTCGGGTGCCGTCCTGCTGCTGCTGCGCGATTCGCCCGGCACGCTGACAGCACTTTCCCGAGTCAACATGGGGGACGGCAAGGTCTCGTGGCAGCCGATCTTCGAAAATCGCGAGGAGCGCGATCCGGCAGCGCAGGACGCGCTCGAAAAACGCAGGAAATTCGATCCCGATTTGTGGATCGTCGAACTGGACGTCGATGATCCGCAACGTTTTGTCGATAAAGATTAACGGAATATGTTGACTCCCGACTGTCAGGGAGGCAATCCGCACGGCGAATTTGTTGGGCGCCATTCCCGGTGGGCAGGCGCTGATGTTGAACTCCCGGCGCTGGCGGCCTGACTTTCGGCCCCGCTCGCCCCTTCGGGCGGCCCCGGACAACGAGCGGACCCTTCCATGTCGAAATCCATACGGGGCATCGGCCTCGTCGCGTCCTGCGCGGCGATGATCGCGATGGTGTGGCCGAGCGCGGCCCCGGTGGCGGGCGACGTCATCGTCTCCAACCTGAAGCCGGCCTCGATCGCGCTCGACGTGCCGACGGCCGCGCCGCAGGGCCTGCCGTTCTCGCCGATCCGCATCGAAAACGAACTGGATGTGGACCAGACGCCGCGCGTCAGCCCGATCGCCGCCGCGCATGAGGCCGAAGCGGCGTCCGAACCGTCATCCGAACCGGCGCTCGATCTCGCTGCGCTGGTGGGCGACGTCGCCGACATGCACCGCAGCGAACTCGACGGTGACATGCGCTGCCTCGCCAGCGCGATCTACTTCGAGGCGCGCGGCGAATCGCTCGAAGGCCAGCTCGCCGTCGCGCAGGTCATCCTCAACCGCGCGGCGCACGACCGCTGGCCCGACGACATCTGCGGCGTCGTCTACCAGAGCGGGCAGTTCTCCTTCACCTTCGACGGCAAGCCCGACGTTCCCGCCGTGAAGGGCCCGGCGTGGAGGCGCGCCGAGGCCATCGCGATCATCGCCGCGGCGCAGGGCTGGCAGGACGTGACCGACAAGGCGACCTTCTTCCACGCCACCTACGTGAAGCCGGGCTGGCGCCGCGTGAAGGAAGAGACCCGCCGTATCGGCGGCCACGTCTTCTACCGCTAGACGTCTTTCGTTCCCGCCTTGTTCTGCTAAAGTGAGGCGATGAGCTCCGCCGCGCTGCCTGCCGAAACCCCGATGATCGCGTGCGACGTGGTGCGCGGCGTTTGCCGCATGTTCCATCATCTGGGCCTCGCCGCGCTCGCCGAGGTGCCGCTGCGCAACGGCCGCCGTGCGGACGTCTATGCGGTGGACGCGAAGGGCGAGATCGTCATCTGCGAGGTGAAGGTGTCGCTCGCCGATCTGCGCGGCGACATGAAGTGGCCGGACTATCTCGACTTCTGCGACCGCTTCTTCTGGGCGGTGCCGCCGCACATTCCCGCCGCGATCCTCGACGAAGCGGCGTTCCGGCCGGAGATCAGCGGCGTCATCGTCGCCGACCGCTTCGACGCGGCGATCCTGCGGACGGCGCCGACGAGCCCGCTCCCCGCCGCGCGGCGGCGCACGGAAATCCTCCGCTTCGGCAGACTCGCCGCGAGCCGCTTGCAGCGGTCGGAGGACCCGTTCTTCGGAGAGCTGTCCTAACGCGGCGAGCGCTTGGAGAGGATGCGTTGCAGCGTCCGCCGGTGCATCTTCAGACGCCGCGCGGTTTCGGAGACGTTGCGGTCGCAAAGCTCGTAGACGCGCTGGATGTGCTCCCATTTCACGCGGTCGGCGGACATCGGCTCGTCGGGCGGCGCGGGCTTCGCCTCGCCGGGGGCGAGCAGCGCGTTCAGTATGTCGTCGGGATCGGCGGGCTTCGGCAGGTAATCGACCGCGCCGGCCTTCACCGCCGCGACGGCGGTGGCGAGGTTGCCGTAGCCGGTGAGCATCACGATGCGGATGCCCGGCCGCAGCGCGCGCAGCTCGCCGACGAGATCGAGCCCGTTGCCGTCGGCGAGCCGCATGTCGAGCACGGCGTAGGCCGGTTTCAGCTCGGCGGCGATGCCGCGCGCCTCGGCGATGCCGGAGGCGGCCGCGACCGTGTAGCCGCGGCGTTCGAGCGTCAGGCCGAGCCGCTGGCGAAAGGCGTTGTCGTCGTCCACGAGCAGCAGCGTGCGGTCTGCGGCGGCACGCGGAGCGCCGGTTTCGGTTTCGTCGGTCCGGGTCTCGCCGGTTCTGGTATCGGGGGTCATGCCTGTCCTTCCGTTCCTGCCGCGATATAGGCGATCGGCCAGACGATTTCGACTACCGCGCCGCCGCCTGCGGCATTTCGAAATGCGACCCGGCCGCCGGTGCGCTCGATGAGCGTGGTGGCGATGAAGATACCGAGCCCCGTGCCGCCGCGCGCCGAGCGCGACGGGCCGAGGTACGGCTCGCCGAGCTGCGGCAGCAACTCGGGCGGGAAACCGGCGCCGTCGTCGGCGATTTCGAGCGCCACGCTGTCGTCATCCGTGGTCGCCGTGATCCGCACGTCGCGCGCCGCGTGGCGCACGGCGTTGTCGACGAGGTTCAGCAGGCCGTGCAGCAGCTCGGGCGTGCGCGCCACCACGGTCGCGGGAGCCTCGACGTGCACGCGCTTGCCGCTCGCCTCGAAGGGCTGCGCGACCTCGTGCAGCAGCACGCGGAGCGGCACGTGGGGAAACGGCGCATCCACCTCGGCGCGCCGTGCGAGATCGGCCATGATCTCGCGGCAGCGCCTCGCCTCCCGGTCGAGCAGGGCGACGTCCTCGCCGAAGTCGGGGTCGCCTTCCAATGTCTCGGCGAGGTCGCGCGCGACGAGACTGATCGTGCCGAGCGGGCCGCCGAGTTCGTGCGCCGACGCCGCGGCGAGCGCGCCGAGCGCCGACATCTTCGTCTCCCGCTCCAGCACCGCCTGCGTGATGACGAGCGCCTGCTGCCAGCGCCGCGCGTCGAGCGACACGCGCAGCACGTAGATGGCGAGGAAGACGACGGTGAAGCCGAGCGCGACGAGGCTGGCGAGCACGTAGATCGGCGGCAGCGCCGGCGGCGGCCCCGCCCACGGCAGCGGCAGCGACCATTTCCAGAGCACGCCGAGGATCGCCGTTGCGATGAGGATCAGCGCCACCGTGGCGCGCGCGCTGAGCAGCGTCGCGGAGATCGTCACCGGCACGACGAGCAGCACGCTGAACGGGTTGGCGAGCCCGCCGGTGAGGTAGAGGAGGACGCCGAGCTGGAGCAGGTCGAAGGCGAGGTGCAGCAGCGCCTCCACGCCGACGAGACGCGCGGTCGGCGCATAGAGCGTCGAAAGCCCGATGTTGAGCACCGCGGAGGCGAGGATCGCCGCGCCCGCCGCCGCAAGCGGCACCTGGAAGCCGAGCAGCAGGTGCACGACGAGGAACGCGATCGACTGGCCGGCGATCGCCATCCAGCGGATGGTGACGAGCGTGCGGACGCGCACGCCCGCCGTGCCGAGCGCCGTCGGCAGCGGGGCCTGCTGGAGCGGCGCCTGCGGAAGCGATTGCGGCTGCGGCACGCCGCGGCCCGTCAGTTTCCGGGGTTCGGAAGCGGCAGGACGGTGACCGGCTTCGTCTCGTCGGTCTTGGTCTCGTCCGCCTTCGCCTTGGCGTCGTTGTCCTTGAACATGCGCACGATCGCGGTGGCGCGGCGGTCGCGCTCGGCGTATTCGCGCGCCGACATGCCCGCGACATGGTCGGCGAGATCGGGGTTCGCGCCCGCGTTCAGAAGCTCGCGCACCACCATGGCGTTCCTCTGCTGCACGGCGACGATCAGCGGGTTCTCGCCCCGGCTGTTCGCGGCGTTCACGTCGGCCTTGCGGCGCACGAGCGTCTGGATGCCGTCGATGAAGCCGAGCTGCGCGGCGACGTGCAGCGGCGTGTTGCCGTCCTTGTCGCGCACGTTCACGCTGGCGCCGTTGGCGATCAGGAAGTTCATCCACGGCACGTCGCGGCGCCGCGTCACGATGTGCAGCGCCATCTCGCCGGATTCGCTCTCGCGCATGTCGATCAGCGTCGAGCCCGGCTGGTCGATCAGCGATTTCACCTTCAGCACGTCGCCGTCCTTCACCGCCTTGAAGAAGTTGTAGCGGTCCGAGAATTGCGCGGCGGCTGGCGCGGCGAGCGACAGCGCGGCGAACATCGTGAGGAAGGCGGCAAGGTTACGCAGGCTGGCCATAGTGGTGCGGATCCGATTTGTCCCCGGGAGCAAAGCTGGTCTATAGGCCGGACAGGCTGAATATGAAACAACCGCGTCGCCTTCCCTTCCTTCGCATCGCGCTGCTGCTCGCGGCCGCCGTCGCGCTCGTGGCGGCCTTCATCTGGCTCGCCGCGCAGAAGCCCGCGGCGCAGGGCGTGGAAGCGCCGCCGCTGGCGGGCGCGCCGATCGGCGGCGACTTCGCGCTCACCGACCAGGACGGGGGCCGCGTCACCAACGACAGCCTGAAGGGCCGCTACCGCCTCGTCTATTTCGGCTACAGCTTCTGCCCGGACGTGTGCCCGGTGGACGTGCAGCGCATGGCGCAGGGCCTGCAACGCTTCGAGGCCGCGAACCCCGCCGCCGCGGCGCGCGTGCAGCCGGTGTTCGTCACCGTCGATCCGGCGCGCGACACGCCCGCCGTGCTCAAGGACTTCGTGGCGGCGTTCCACCCGCGCCTCGTCGGCCTCACCGGGAGCGAGGCCGAGGTCGACACGGCGAAGCGCGCCTACCGCGTCTATGCCGCGAAGGGCGAGGGCACGGACGCGGAGAACTACCTGATGGATCACAGCGCGTTCATCTACCTGATGGACCCGGACGGAAAGCCGATGCTGTATTTCGAGCGCGGCGACGATGCGGCGGCGATCGCCGCGGGCCTTGCGAAATGGGTGCGCTGACGCCGCCCTTCTGGGAAACGAAGCGGCTCGAGGACATGTCGCGCACAGAGTGGGAAGCGCTCTGCGACGGCTGCGGCAAGTGCTGCCTGCACAAGCTGGAGGACGAGGAGACCGGCGAGCTCGTCGCCACCAACGTCGCCTGCCGCCTGCTCGACCGGCGCACCGGCCGCTGCTCCGACTATCGCAACCGCCGCGCCCACATCCCGGACTGCGTGCGGCTGACCCCCGCGAAGGTGCGCAGCATCGACTGGCTTCCCTCCACCTGCGCCTACCGCCTGCTGGACCTCGGCGAGCCGCTGCCCGACTGGCACCCGCTCATCACCGGAGACCCCGAAAGCGTGAAGCGCGCCGGCGAGTCGGTGAGCGGATGGACGGTTTCGGAGGACGAGGCGGGTCCCCTCGAACATCACATGCTGGACCGTGCGCTATGAGCCTCGCGTTCCTGCGGCGCACCCTGTCGCGGCGGCCGGCGCTGCCCGACGTGGTCGAGGTCGACGGCCGCACCGTGCCGCTTCGGGTCCGCGTCAGCCCGCGCGCCCGGCGCATGACGCTTCGCGCCGACGCCGCGCTCGGCTGCATCGGCCTCACCCTGCCGCACGGCGTCTCGCACCGCCGCGCCGCCGCGTTCCTCGAAAGCCAGAGGCCGTGGATCGCGGCGTGCACGCGGAAATGGCCGTCGCCGCAGCCGTTCGAACCCGGCGCCTGCATTCCTTACGGCGACACCGCGCTCAGGATCGAATGGCGCGCCGACCTGCCGCGCACGGCGCCGCGCTACATTGGATCGGG
>JACFNY010000493.1 GCA_019454625.1 Sphingomonadaceae bacterium | reverse complement strand
TGCTCTGGCGTGATCCTTCCGGCTGGTATCTGGTGCCGACCGACAAGCGCCTGCGCTTCGACCTCAAGATCACCGACATCGGCGAGGCGGACGCGGGCGACCTCGTGCTCGCCGAGCAGTCCGGGCGCGGAGCGCGGGCGACGGGCCGCGTCGTGCAGCGGCTGGGCGACCCGATGGCGCCGCGCAGCTTCTCGCTGATCGCGATCCACGAGAAGGGCATCCCGCACACGTTCTCGGGCGAGGCGCTCACCGAGGCGGAGAAAGCGGCGAAGCTGCCGCTCGGGGACCGCGAGGACCTGCGCGACCTGCCGCTCCTCACCATCGACCCCGCCGACGCGCGCGACCACGACGACGCCGTGTGGGCCGCGCCCGACGACGACCCCGGCAATCCCGGCGGCTTCAAGGCTATCGTCGCCATCGCCGACGTGAGCTTCTACGTGCGCCCCGGCACCGCCATCGACCGCGAGGCGCGCGAGCGGGGCAACAGCGTCTACTTCCCCGACCGGGTGGTGCCGATGCTGCCCGAGGCGCTTTCCACCGACGCCTGCTCGCTGAACGCGAACGAAGACAAGGCGGTGCTCGCCTGCCACCTGACCATCGGCGGCGACGGCACGGTGCGGGACTGGCGCTTCAGCCGCGCGGTGATGCACGGCGTCGCGAATCTCGCCTACGAGACGGTGCAGGACGCCATCGACGGCAGGATCGAGCACGCGCTGACGGAAAGCGTGCTGCGGCCGCTGTGGGCCGCGTGGCAGGCATTGAAGGCGGCACGCGACAAGCGCGATCCGCTGGCGCTCAACATGCCGGAGCGGCGCGTCATCCTCGACGAGAAGGGCCGCATCGCGGAAATCCGCGTGCGCGAGCAGCTTCCCGCGCACCAGCTCATCGAGGATTTCATGATCGCGGCGAACGTCGCGGCGGCGAAGGCGCTGGAGGCGAAGACCTCGCCGGTCGTCTACCGCGTGCACGAACGGCCGAGCCGGGAGAAGCTGGTCGCGCTCGGCGACTATGTGAAGGCGCTCGGGCTCAGCCTGTCACTGGGCCAGGTGGTGACGCCGACGACCTTCAACCGCCTGCTGGCGCGGATCGACGACCCGGCGCTGCTGGAGCAGGTTTCCGAGCAGGTGCTGCGCAGCCAGGCGCAGGCCTTCTACGGCACCGACAACCTCGGCCACTTCGGCCTCGCGCTCGGCAGCTACGCGCACTTCACCTCGCCGATCCGGCGCTATTCGGACACGCTCGTCCACCGGGCGCTGGTGCGCGCGTACAGGCTCGGCGACGGCGGCCTCACCGACGAGGAGATGCGCGCCCTCCCCCGCACCGCCGAGCATATCTCGATGACCGAGCGGCGCGCGATGGAAGCG